>JAZKHI010000025.1:0-1809 GCA_040385445.1 Bacteroidota bacterium
TATGGTGAAAATAAGGTCCTAAACCCGAATCGTGTAATTTTCTATGTTGGTCTTTTAAGTCGCCTTTTGTGGCAACGACTAATTTATAGTTACCTTTTAATTGTTCTAAAACTTCGGTTACGTTTGGTAATAATTCCACTGGTTTTTGTAATAAATCTTTACCAATGGCAACAATTTTTTCAATTACAGTTCCATTAATTTGATGGTTGGTTAATTCCAACGCCGCTTCAATCATGGATAATGTAAAGGCTTTAATTCCAAAACCATACAAAGGTAAATTCGTAACTTGGTGCTTTAAAATAAGCAGTAAAATGTCTTGTTTAGTAGCAAAATCTTGAAACAATTCGCAAAATTTTGCTTGCGCCTCATCAAAATAAGGTTCGTTGTGCCAAAGCGTGTCGTCAGCATCAAATGCGATTGTTTTTTGTGTCATGATTTTGTAGTTTACCTTTCGAGGATTTTAAACCATCGAAGGGATTGATATTTATCCAATTACCGCTCCATTGCCAACACCATCCGTATCTGGATTTACGAAAACCAATTTTCCGTCAGGTGTATTTGTTAGTAAAAGCATTCCTTCACTTTCTACACCACGCAAGGCTCTTGGCGCTAAGTTGACTAAAACCGTTACTTTTTTTCCAATGACTTCTTCTGGTGTAAAATGTTCTGCAATTCCAGAAACTATAGTTCTTACATCAATTCCAGTATCTACTTTTAAAACCAATAATTTGTTGGCTTTTGGCATTTTTTCTGCTTCGATGATCGTTCCAATTCGCAAATCAATTTTAGCGAAATCTTCAAAAGAGGTTGTTTCTTTTTGTGGAGTTACTGTTGCGTTTTCTATTTCGTTCGCTGTTTTTGTAGCTTCCAATTTGTCTATTTGTTTTTGAATTTCTTCGTCTTCAATTTTAGCAAAAAGTAATTCTCCATGTCCAATTTCATGTTCTGCGGGCAATGAAAATTCTGAAATATTATCCCAATTTAATCCTGTAAGATGTTCTGTAAGATTATGTAGATTTAAGATTATTGAAAGTTTATCGGCTGTAAACGGTAAAAATGGTTTAGCTAAAATACTTAAAGCTGTTGCAATTTGAAGTGCTACATACATTTGTGTTTTTACACGTTCCGGATTTTCTTTAACCATTTTCCATGGTTCTTCATCTGCTAAATATTTGTTTCCTAAACGCGCAACGTTCATTAATTCACCTAAAGCTTCTCTAAATCTATATCTTTCAATTGAACTTGAAATAACTGCTGGATACGCTTTTAATTCGGCTAATGTTTGTAAATCAACTTCTGAATATTCATTTGGAGTTGGAACAATTCCTTCGTAATATTTATTCGTTAAAACCACAACACGGTTAATGAAATTTCCAAAAATGGCAACTAATTCATTATTGTTTCTCGCCTGGAAATCTTTCCAAGTGAAATCATTATCTTTTGTTTCAGGTGCATTTGCCGTTAACGTATAACGCAATACATCTTGTTTTTCTGGAAAATCGATTAAATATTCGTGTAACCAAACGGCCCAGTTTTTAGATGTCGATAATTTATTTCCTTCTAAATTTAAGAATTCGTTTGCTGGAACATTATCTGGTAAAATATAACTTCCTTCTGCTTTTAACATCGCAGGAAAAATGATACAATGGAATACAATATTATCTTTTCCAATGAAGTGAACCAATTTTGTGTCCGCATCTTTCCAATATGGTTCCCAGTCTTTTCCTTGTTTAGCAGCCCATTCTTTAGTTGATGAAATGTAACCAATTGGCGCATCAAACCAAACGTATAATTTTTTTCCTTCAGCAC
>JAZKHI010000026.1:0-1732 GCA_040385445.1 Bacteroidota bacterium
ATAACAATGATTGCTCCTACGGGAATTTCGTCTTTTTCAAAGGCAATTTCAGCTTCCTGAAGTGCTTTTTTCATAAAATATTCGTCGGTAAAAATATTTTCCAAGTTTCTTACAATTATATATCAATCAAATTTACAAACATTATTGTATTTTTGCAGCACAAATGGAAAATTTACTTTCACATATTACGACGCCAACCGATTTAAGGAAACTTTCTGAAAATCAGTTACCGCAAGTTGCCAATGAACTTAGAGAATTTATAATTGATATAGTTTCTCAGAAAGAAGGACATTTGGGTGCGAGTTTGGGTGTGATAGAATTAACAGTGGCTTTACATTATGTTTTCGACACACCGAATGATTTATTAGTTTGGGATGTGGGTCATCAGGCTTACGGACATAAAATTTTAACCGAAAGAAAAGCCATTTTTCATAAATATAGAGAAATGGATGGCATTTCAGGATTTCCAAAACGTTCTGAAAGTGTGTATGATACTTTTGGTGTGGGACATTCTTCTACATCTATTTCAGCAGCTTTAGGAATGGCGATTGCTTCGAAAATTAATGGCGATTTAGAAAAACAACATATTGCAGTTATTGGTGATGCTTCTATTGCGAGCGGAATGTCTTTTGAAGGTTTAAATCATGCTGGAGTTACCGATGCCAATTTATTAGTAATTTTAAACGACAATGCGATGGGAATTGACCCAAGTGTTGGCGCGTTGAAAGATTATTTAACTGCTGTTAAAGAAGGAAAAAATCCGAAACAAAATAACATTATAAAATCGTTGAATTTTGATTATTCTGGTCCGATTGACGGGCACGATTTACCGAAATTAATTTCCGAATTACAACGTTTACAGAAAATAAAAGGTCCAAAATTTTTACATATCATTACCACAAAAGGCAAAGGTTTATCTTATGCTGAAGAAAATCAATTGCAATTTCACGCCCCTGGAAAGTTTGATAAATTAACTGGAAAGATTTTAAAACCTGAAAATGAAAATTTAGCACCAAAATTCCAAGATGTTTTTGGACATACTTTAGTGGAATTGGCTACGGAAAATAAAAAAATTGTTGGAATTACGCCAGCGATGCCTTCAGGAAGTTCATTAAAATATATGATGGAAGCTTTTCCAGAACGTGCTTTTGATGTGGGAATTGCCGAACAACATGCTGTAACTTTAGCAGCCGGAATGGCTACACAAGGTTTAACTGTTTTTTGCAATATTTATTCGACTTTTTTACAACGTGCGTATGACCAAGTCATTCATGATGTGGCGATACAAAATTTACCTGTGGTTTTTTGTTTGGACCGTGCGGGTTTTGTAGGTGAAGATGGTGCTACACATCACGGATTATTTGATATCGCTTACATGAATTGCATTCCGAATATGATGATTTATGCGCCGTTAAACGAAATTGATTTACGCAATATTTTATATACTTCTTCGTTAGGATTAAACCATCCAATTGCGATTCGATATCCAAGAGGAAAAGGTGAAATTGCAGATTGGAAACAACCTTTTTCAACAATTGAAATTGGAAAAATTCAAACCTTAAAAAAAGGAAACAAAATTGCTGTTTTATCCACTGGAACGATTGGAAACAACGTTTCAAAAGCGATTCTAAATACTGGAAAATCAGAAAATTACTCTCATTTTCATGTCGGTTGGATTAAACCTTTGGATATTGAAAAATTAGCGAGTATTTTTGCCGAGCATTCTACAATT
>JAZKHI010000027.1:0-81886 GCA_040385445.1 Bacteroidota bacterium
TGATTCAAGAAAATTCTAAAACAGATTGGAAAGAAATGTATCAGGTTTTCAATTGCGGACATCGTATGGAAATTTATGTTCCTGCTGAAATTGCTAATGAAATCATTGAAATTTCTAAATCTTTCAACATCGACGCGCAAATTGTAGGTCGAGTAGAAGCTTCTGAGAAAACGAAATTAACAATCAATTCTGAATACGGAACTTTTGAATATTAAAAAAAAATAGTTTCAAGTTTCAGGTTTCAAGTTCTTTTGGTTCTTAGTAAAATAACTTGAAACTTGAAACAAATAAAAATAACAACAATTCAACATAATGAACAACGTATTAATTTTAGATTTCGGTTCGCAATACACACAATTAATTGCCCGTAGAGTAAGAGAATTAAATATTTTCTGCGAAATTTTCCCTTTCGATAAAATCCCAGCTGATTTATCTTCATACAAAGCTGTAATTTTAGGTGGAAGTCCTGCTTCTGTTCGTTCGGAAGAAGTTTTACATCCAGATTTATCTGAAATTAGAGGAAAAAAACCTTTATTGGCTGTTTGTTATGGTGCACAATATTTAGCACATTTTTCTGGTGGAGAAGTTGCGGCTTCCAATACAAGAGAATACGGAAGAGCAAATCTTGCTTATATAAAAGAAAACGAAACATTTTTAGAAGGTGTTTCTGAAAATAGTCAAGTTTGGATGAGTCATTCAGATTCTATCAAAACTTTACCTACAAATGGTGTAAAAATCGCTAGTACTAAAGATGTTGAAAACGCCGCTTATAAAATTGAAGGAGAAACGACATACGCGATTCAATTTCACCCAGAAGTTTATCATTCTACAGATGGGAAACAAATGTTAGAAAACTTTTTAGTGAAAATTGCCAAAGTAGAACAAACGTTTACGCCAAATGCTTTTGTGGAAGAAGTAATTGCAGATATGAAAGCCAAAATCGGAAACGATAAAGTAGTTTTAGGTTTATCAGGTGGAGTAGATTCTACAGTTGCTGCGGTAATTTTAAATAAAGCAATCGGAGATAATTTATACTGTATTTTCGTAAATAACGGATTGTTACGTAAAAATGAATTCCAAAGTGTATTAGATCAATACAAAGGAATGGGATTAAACGTAAAAGGAGTGGATGCTTCACAAAGATTCTATGATGCTTTAGCAGGTTTAGATGATCCAGAAGCAAAACGTAAAGCTATTGGAAATGCTTTTATTGAAGTTTTTGATGCCGAAGCGCATTTGTTAACTGATGTGAAATTCTTAGGTCAAGGTACAATTTATCCAGATGTAATCGAATCAGTTTCTGCAACTGGTGGTCCATCTGCAACTATAAAATCACACCACAATGTGGGTGGTTTACCAGATTTCATGAAATTACAAATTGTAGAACCTTTACGTATGTTGTTTAAAGATGAGGTGCGTAGAGTTGGAGCAACTTTAGGAATCGATCCAGAATTATTAGGTCGTCATCCTTTCCCAGGTCCAGGTTTAGCCATTCGTATTTTAGGTGATATTACTCCAGAAAAAGTAGCGATTTTACAAGAAGTTGATGCAGTTTTCATCAACGGATTAAAAGAACACGGTTTGTACGATAAAGTATGGCAAGCGGGTGCGATTTTATTACCAGTAAATAGTGTAGGAGTAATGGGTGATGAGCGTACTTACGAAAAAGTAGTGGCGTTAAGAGCTGTTGAATCTACGGATGGAATGACAGCGGATTGGGTGCATTTACCTTATGAGTTTTTACAAAAAATATCAAATGATATTATCAATAATGTTCGTGGTGTTAATCGTGTGGTTTACGATATTAGTTCAAAACCACCAGCAACTATCGAATGGGAATAAATTTTTAAAAATCAATAACAATTTGCAATGGCAATGTCAATTTTAAGTTTTAATTTTGTCATTGCCATTGATTTTTAGATTGAAATTACATATCTTGGCATTAAAATTGTTTCTTGTAGTAAAAACAATGTAAAAACAATAAATATTTTCATATGAGAAAAGCACATTTATATATCATTTTATTCTTAGTAAGTTTTGTAGGTTATTCACAAAGCAAGCATACTGTTGTAAAAGGCGAAACGTTATATAGTATTTCGAAAAAATACAATGTAAAGCCAGATGATATATTAAAATTGAATCCTGATGCTAAAGACGGAGTTAAAGAAAATACTGTTTTAACTTTACCTTCTGGTGTAAAAGCTATTGCGACTAAAACTGCGGCTTTAAACAAGTACGAATACGAAGTACAACAAGGTGAAACTTTATATGCAATTTCTAAAAAACTAGGTATTTCGGTTGATGAAATGATTAAAAATAATCCAACTTCAAAAGATGGTGTAGCTTCTGGTCAACAATTAACTTATTTTGCTTCAAAAAAATTCGTTTCATCTACTGCTCAAGTTGTGAAAAATGATGTTGTTGTTAAAAAAGAAATTGCAAATTTACATACGATTCAAGCAGAAGAAACAAAATATAGTGTTTCTAAAAAATATGGAATCTCAATTCCTGAATTAGAAGAATTAAATCCACATATCAAAAATGTTTTTGAAATTGGTATGCAAATCCGATTGAACAAAAATACAGCTTTACCAAAAATTGCTGCTGTTGAATTTCAGCCAATAAGAACTACAAAAACTATGTTTTATGCGGTTCAACAAGGCGAAACATTATTTTCTATTTCAAGAAAATTCGGTATTTCTGTTGATGAGATTACCAAAAAAAATCCAATGGTTGCCAATGGCTTAACGGTCGGAATGGAACTGATACTCCCTGAGAAAAAGGAAATTAATTCTACCATTCAGAGCGATGCTGCTGATGGATTAAAAAAAAAATTGAACTTATTAGAGACGGCGAATAAAACGCAACAAAGAAACCTTGTTTTATTGATGCCTTTCAATATTAATAGAATTGAAAAAGATTCATCAAAAACGAAACAAGAATATTTAAAAACGGATAAATTCTTAAATATTACACTTGATTTTTATGCCGGTGCGCTAAAAGCAATTGATTCGGCTAAAGTGTTAGGCTTGCCAATTAATGCTAAGGTTTTCGATGCAGAAACGTCTAAATATTCTTCAAATGTTGCTTCAATTATCAAGAATAATAATTTCTCAAATGTAGATGTGGTTATCGGACCTTTTACCAACTCTTTCGTAGAAACAGCCGGACAATTGTTAGATAAAAACACGGCAATAATTTCTCCATTAACTAACGAAGGTGGTAAAGGTGGAAGCAATGTTTTCTATGCGATGCCGAATGAAACAATTCAGAAAGTAAAGTTAATGTCGTATTTGAAATCGAAATCTGATGCAATTTTTGCCATTCATTCTACTGCAAAAACAAGTTTAAGTTCGTACTTCGCTGCAAATTATCCAGAAGTAAAATCTTCTAGTTTTAACGATAAAGGACTTTTCGATTACACTGTTTTCAAAACTAATTTACAAAAAGGAAAAAAGAATTTTGTGATTTTGGATTCCGATAAAATTATGCAAGTGATTTCTGTGGTCAATAATTTATTGAAACTGAAGAAAGAATTTGATATTCAATTAGTAGTTGTTGAAAGAAATGATGCGTTAGATTTTGAAGAAATTCCTTCTAAAAATTTAGCAGCTTTAGAAATGTTGTATCCTTCAGCCATTCGTGAAAACGAGTCAGCAGCAGCGATGAATTTTGCAAAAGCATTCAAAAAAGATAATAAAATACAACCTAATCAATACGCTACTCGTGGTTTTGATGTCACTTTTGATGCGATTTTAAGAATGTGTCAACAAGATGGTTTTATTAAGTCAACTGAAGATCAAGTTTCAGAGCAAATTGAAAGTCAATTCAACTATTCAAATAATAACAATTGGGGAGTTTATATGATGTATTATAATTCCGATTTAACTATAAAACAAGCACAATAATGGCAACTTCTAAAGTAACTTATTTAGGCGATTTACGCACTTCATCAATACATTTAGCTTCGGGTTCAGAAATTATTTCTGATGCTCCAATTGATAACAACGGAAAAGGAGAAGCGTTTTCACCAACTGATACGGTAGCGAATGCATTAGCAAGTTGTATGTTTACCGTAATGGGAATAAAAGCACGCGATTTAGAAGTTGATTTTTCGAATTCAACAGCGGAAGTAACTAAAATTATGGGAACTGAACCACGTAGAATTACTGAAATTCATGTGACTTTCAATATGAATGTTGCTGTTTCAGATAAAAATAAAACCATTCTAGAAAAAACAGCCATGACTTGCCCTGTTTTCAATAGTTTGCATCCAGATATTAAAAAAGAAGTAGTTTTTAATTGGAAGTAACTTAAAGAAATGACCAATCAAGAACAACTTATAAAATTAGCACATACAAAAATGCCCTTTGGAAAATACAAAGGGCGTTTTCTTATAGAATTACCTGAATATTATATCGTTTGGTATAGTAATAAAGGTTTTCCTGCTGGAACTTTAGGCGACCAACTCAAATTAGTTTACGAATTAAAACTCAACGGATTAGAAGAATTAATTCGAAACATTCAAAGAAAATATCCTAAGCCTTAAATTTTACAAAAATTTAAGAGTAATTGACACATTTATTAATTGGCACATTGACTAATTAATATTATCTTTGCACGTTTTTTAAACGCAATAAACAACACACAAAAACAACAACATGAATCAAACAAAATACATTTTCGTTACTGGTGGTGTAACTTCTTCATTAGGAAAAGGAATCATTGCAGCATCTTTAGCAAAATTATTACAAGCAAGAGGTTACAGAACAACTATTCAAAAATTTGATCCGTACATTAATGTCGATCCAGGAACTTTGAATCCGTACGAACACGGAGAATGTTATGTAACTGATGATGGAGCGGAAACAGATTTAGATTTAGGACATTACGAACGTTTTTTAAATGTTCCTACATCACAAGCTAACAACGTTACAACTGGTAGAATTTATTTATCAGTTATTGAAAAAGAACGTCGTGGCGAATTCTTAGGTAAAACGGTACAAGTTGTGCCTCATATTACCAACGAAATTAAAGAACGTATGCAATTGCTAGGGAATTCTGGCGATTATGATATTGTTATTACTGAAATTGGTGGAACAGTTGGTGATATTGAATCATTACCATATATCGAATCGGTTCGTCAATTGGTTTGGGAATTAGGTGACAATAACGGAATTGTAATTCATTTAACGTTAGTACCATATTTGGCTGCAGCTGGTGAATTAAAAACAAAACCAACACAGCATTCTGTTAAAACATTAATGGAAAGCGGTATCAAAGCAGATATTTTAGTTTGTAGAACAGAACACGAATTATCTCAAGACTTACGTCAGAAATTAGCCTTGTTTTGTAATGTGAAAAAAGAAGCAGTTATTCAATCTATTGATGCTTCAACGATTTACAAAGTGCCAAACTTAATGCAAGAAGAAGGTTTAGATAAAGTTGCCTTAAAGAAATTAAACTTACCCGAAAAAGCGACTCCAGATTTAAAACAATGGAATGAGTTTTTATATAAATTAGAACATCCAAAACATGAAGTAAACATCGGATTGGTTGGAAAATATGTAGAATTACAAGATTCTTACAAATCAATTTTAGAAGCTTTTATTCACGCTGGTGCGACACAACAAACGAAAGTAAATGTGGTGAGTATTCATTCTGAATTTTTAGATAAATCGAATGCAGCTGAAAAATTAAAAGGTTTAGATGGTGTTTTAGTTGCACCAGGTTTCGGAGAAAGAGGAATTGAAGGTAAAATTGAAGCAATTAAATATGTGCGTGAAAACAATATTCCATTTTTAGGAATTTGTTTAGGAATGCAAATGGCTTCTATCGAATTTGCTAGAAATATTTTAGGTAAAAAAGATGCGAATTCAACTGAAATGAATGCGAATACGAGCTATCCAATTATCAGTTTGATGGAGGAGCAAAAAACAGTTACTGAAAAAGGTGGAACAATGCGTTTAGGTGCTTGGAAATGTGCCATTAAAGAAAATACATTAGCTCACAAAATATATGGAAAAACAAATATTTTAGAGCGTCACCGTCACCGTTTTGAGTTCAATGGAGATTATTTAGCTGAAATGGAAGCGGCTGGTTTAGTAGCTTCAGGTTTAAATCCAGATACAGGATTGGTGGAAATTGTAGAATTACCAAATCACCCTTTCTTTGTTGGGGTGCAATACCATCCAGAATACAAAAGTACAGTACTAAATCCACATCCATTATTTATGGGATTAGTTGCTGCTGCTGTTAAAAATAAATAAATCGTAACGAATTATAATAAAAGCAGACAAATACAAACAAACTAAATCAACTCTTCGGAGTTTCATATCTTAAAAATGGAAGAAAAAAAGTTCGACATTAAGTCGTTAATTGGTTTCACATTAATCTTCGGAATTTTAATGTGGATGATGTATTCAAATCAACCTACAAAAGAAGAATTAGCCGAAAAAGCAAAAAAAGAACAAGCTGAAAAAGAAGCAAAAACTCCAAAAGCTCCAGCTGTTGTAACTCCAGCTGTTCAAAGTACTGATTCTACGGCGAAAGTTTCACCAGAAGCTTTAGTTAAATTAGGCGCATTTGCTTATTCTGGAACTTTGCCTTCTGCTAAAGATTCAACAACTTTATTAAAAAACAACTTATTAAGTTTAAAAATTGCTAATAAAGGTGGTTACATTTCTGAAGCAACCATTTTAAATGAAGAACAATTCAAAAAAGGTTCTGGAAAAGCAGTTCAAATTATTAAAGATAATAATGCGAATTTCAATTTAACTTTAACTACGAAAGACGGTAAAGTTATCAATACTAAAGATTTATATTTCGAACCTAAGTTCACTAAAGAAGGAAAAAATCAGGTACTAACGATGCAATTAAAAACAGGTGAAAATCAGTTTTTAGAGTACCGTTATGTGATGAAAGATAATGATCATATGTTAGAGTTTTCTATTCGTACTCAAGGTTTAGAAAATGTATTAAACACGTCTAAAGGATCAAATTTAGAATGGAATTTAAAATCATATCGTAATGAAAAAAGTGTATCATATGAAAACAGATACACAGAATTAATTTACGAATATGAAGGTGGAAAAGACGATTATTTAAATGCAGCTTCCGATGCCGATGATACTGCTGAAGAAGTTTCTTATGTTGCTTTCAAACAACATTTTTATACATCTGTTTTATTGACGAATACGCCATTTAAAACAGCTGAATTAAAATCTGATAATTTAGTTGACGACGAGAAAATTGATACCGTTTTCACTAAAAACTTCACGGCTAAAATGCCATTAGAGTTTAAAAATGGAGCTTTAAACTATGATATGAATATGTATTATGGTCCAACGGATTATAAAACATTAAGTGCTTACGATAAAAACTTAGATGAAATTGTTTCATTAGGTTGGGGAATTTTTGGTTGGATTAATATGTTTGTTTTCATTCCATTATTCGGATTGTTATCAGGATTTATGCCTTACGGAATTGCAATTATTATTTTTACGATAATTATTAAAATTGCGATGTCGCCAATTACATACAAATCATTCTTGTCGCAAGCAAAAATGAAAGTATTGAAACCAGAAATTGCAGAATTGGGTGAAAAATTCAAGGACAACCCAATGAAAAAGCAACAAGAAACTATGGCATTGTATTCTAAAGCCGGCGTAAACCCAATGGCGGGTTGTATTCCAGCCTTAATTCAATTACCATTTATGTATGCTTCGTTTCAGTTTTTCCCTTCTGCATTCGATTTAAGACAAAAAAGCTTCCTTTGGGCAGACGATTTATCTTCATACGATTCAATTTATAAATTACCATTCAATATTCCATTTTATGGTGATCACGTAAGTTTATTCCCAATTTTAGCGGCAATTGCGATTTTCTTCTACATGAAAATGACAACTGGAGATCAAGCGATGCAAGCGCCACAACAAGAAGGTATGCCAGATATGGGGAAAATCATGAAAATTATGATTTATTTATCTCCAATTATGATGTTAATTTTCTTCAACAATTACGGTTCAGGATTGAGTTTATATAACTTTATTTCTAACTTAATTACTATCGGAATCATGTTAGTGATTAAAAACTACGTGGTTAACGAAGAGAAAATACACGCTCAAATTCAAGTGAATAAAACGAAACCGAAAACGGAATCGAAATTTCAAAAGAAAATGCGTGAAATAATGGAACAGCAAGAAGCTCAAAAAGCTCTGAATCAAAAGAAAAAATAAATTCTTTAAAAGCCTGTTCATTTTGTGAACAGGCTTTTTTTATTTAAACATACTATGAAGATTGCAATAATTGGTTTTGGAAATATGGGACAAACTTACGCAAGTAGTTTTGTCAGTTCTGGTTTTATTAAATCGGATGATATTTTTGTGTTGACACGAGATTTCTCTAAAATTTCAAACACATACACTATTCCCAACGAGAATTTTTTCACGGAAATCAGTGCGTCATTTTTGTCAGTTGATATTGTAATTGTTGCCGTAAAACCTCAAGATTTTGATAGTTTATGTTTGCAAATTAAATACTTCATTACGGAAAGTCATTTGATTTTATCCGTAATGGCCGGAATTTCAATTCAGAATATTTCAGAAAAATTACAAGTCAAAAAAATCATTCGTTCTATGCCAAATATTCCTACGCAAATTGGACAAGGTATGACTGTTTTTACCGCTTCTCAAGAAGTAGATAGAAAAGATTTATTCATAATTCAAAATCTAATTAACACAACCGGGAAATCGTTATTTATCGAAAATGAAGAAATGATAAATGCGGCTACAGCCATTTCAGGAAGTGGTCCGGCTTATGTATATTATTTTATGAATGCAATGGTGGATTCGGCTATCAATTTAGGTTTTACAAATTCGGAAGCTGAGTTTTTAGTGCAGCAAACTTTTCTAGGTTCTACACAACTTCAAAATAGAAGTAATTTATCGAATTTAGAATGGATTGAGAGAGTTTCTTCAAAAGGTGGAACAACGGAAGCAGCTTTAAAATTATTTCATGCTCACGATATAAATGCCAAAATTAACGAAGGTATTTTGCAAGCGAATGACAGGGCAAAAGAACTTGGCAAAGTAATTGATAAGTAAAATATTATTATCTACTTTTACCGAGCAATTTTTTAATGATTTTAACGTTAAGAATTTAGGATAAAAAATAAAAAGAACATATGAAATCACCATTAACAACAAGTTTGCCTAAGCAAACACCAATAAATAAAAAGGTGATAACATATATGACCTCTAAAAAATAAAGTTTACATATATGAAAAACATAGTATTTATTGCGTTTTTAGCAATTTCAAATTTCATTTTTGCACAAGATAAATTAAATCAATTTGATGAAAAAGGTGTGCGTCACGGACTTTGGAAAGGATATCATGAAGAAAGTAAACGTCCTCGTTATGAAGGAACTTTCGAACACGGAAAAGAAGTTGGCACTTTCAAATATTTTGATGACACAAAAGCGGGAACTGTAATCGCAACTCGCGAATTTAAAGCTGATGGTTCTTGTTTTACGATTTTCTATGACCAAAAAAACAATAAAGTAAGCGAAGGTTTAGTGAAAAATAAACTTTTCGAAGGACAATGGAAATATTATCATAAAGAATCAAAAGATATTATGACCATTGAAATCTACAAAAATGGAAAGTTAAATGGTCCAAGAAAAGTATTCTATAAAGAAAACGAATTAGCTGAAGAAGTTAATTATGTGGATGGAAAGAAAAACGGGATTGGTAAAACTTTCGGTGAAAACGGAAAACAAATTGATCAACATACATTTGTAAACGATGTTTTTGAAGGAAAAGCGGCCTATTTTAATGTAGTAGGAAAAAAAATGTACGAAGGAGAATATAAGAATAATTCGAAAGTTGGTATTTGGAAATTTTATGAAGGTGACAAAGTTGTTAAACAAGTAAAAGCGGAAAAATTTTCAAAAGAATTAATCAAATACGAAGAAAAATTAGCTAAAAAAGCGGAAAAAAGTAAACCAGTTGAACAAACTGTAGAAGAGAAAAAATAATGAAGCGAGTAGTAGTAGGACTTTCTGGTGGTGTAGATTCGAGCGTTGCAGCCTATCTTTTAAAAGAGCAAGGTTACGAAGTGATTGGACTTTTTATGAAAAATTGGCACGATGATTCGGTAACCATTTCAAACGAATGTCCGTGGTTAGAAGATAGTAATGATGCTTTGTTGGTAGCTGAAAAGTTAGGAATTCCTTTTCAAACAGTGGATTTATCAGAACAATACCAAGAAAAGATTGTCGATTACATGTTTAAAGAATACGAAAACGGTAGAACGCCAAATCCTGATGTATTATGCAACAGAGAAATTAAGTTTGATGTTTTCATGAAAATTGCCGTTTCTCTGGGTGCTGATTATGTTGCTACCGGACATTATTGTCGCAAAAACACCATTGAAGTTGATGGAAAAGAAGTACATCAATTATTAGCAGGAAAAGACGATAACAAAGATCAATCGTATTTTCTTTGCCAATTATCGCAAGAGCAATTAGCAAAAGCATTGTTTCCAATTGGAGAATTAACCAAACCTGAAGTTAGAGAAATTGCGACTAAAATGGAATTGGTAACGGCTGAAAAAAAAGATTCACAAGGTTTATGTTTCATTGGAAAAGTACGTTTACCAGAGTTTTTGCAACAAAAACTACAACCAAAAGAAGGTTTAATTGTTGAAATTCCTGAAAATAATCAAATATATCTTAATCCAAAACCTCGTTTTGAAAACTTAGAAGCCGAATTGACTTTCGATGCTCAAAACAAAGAGTATTCAGATGCGAACGGAATTGTAAAAGGAAAGCATCAAGGTGCACATTATTTTACAAACGGACAGCGTCGGGGCTTAAATGTGGGTGGAACAAAAGAAGGATTATTTGTCATTCAAACAGATGTGATTAATAATGTTATTTATGTTGGAGAAGGTGCGAATCATCCTGGATTATTCAAAAATACTTTGTTTGTAAAATCGGATGAAGTACATTGGATTCGTCAAGATTTAAAATTAGCAGTTGGAGAAACCACTGAAGTTATGGCACGAATTAGATACCGTCAACCTTTACAAAAAGCAATTTTACATCAATTTGAAAACGGAATGTATGTGCAATTTGAAAATCCACAATCCGCTATTACTGAAGGACAATTTGTTGCCTGGTACATGGATGATGAATTGCAAGGAAGTGGCGTAATTTCTTAATTAAATTTTATGTTTCCAATTGATGCAGAGTTTCTTTTTTTATATTTTTTCTACATTTTAATTGGAGTTATTGTAATATTTGGCAGTTATTTTTATAAGACAAACAGAACTTTTTTTAAATTAAATTTACTCGTATATGTATTATATTCATGTTTTTTATTTTTGTTTTTTTAAACGAAAATAATTTTCATGGTGGAAGTTCTTTGGTTGTAATGTTTTATTCTGGACTAATAATGTTAATACATTTTTTGGTTATATCAATTTTTGGTATTTATAAAACTTTTTTTCAAAAGAATAATTAATTGTAATAAAATGATCATTTTCATATCTTTATAAAAAATATCATGAAAAAAGCCTACTTTTTTTTATTACTAGTTGTAGCTAATTTTGGGTACTCACAAGTTGAAGATGCTTGGGTTTATTTTAATGATAAGCCAAGTTCTGCAGCGTTTTTAGCCGATCCATTAACTATGCTTACACAACGTTCTTTAGACAGAAGAACAGCGCAAAATATTCCATTAGACATAACAGATGTTCCTGTTGAACAATCTTATATTACACAAGTTACAGCTGCAACCGGAATAACTGTAATGGCCAAATCAAAATGGTTAAATGCTTTGCATATTCGTGGAATTCAAGCCGATATTCAAGCATTAACACTTTTAGGTTTTGTAGATCACGTAACATTTGCCAATCATTCTTTAAATCCTGGAGGAAGAGTAGCACAAGTTCCAAATGTTATCAAGCCAATAAATAAACAATATGATATACAAGTAGCATACAATTATGGTGGTTCTCAAAACCAAATTGAAATGCTAAACGGACATTTATTACACCAACAAAACTTTACAGGACAAGGAAAAATAATTGCGGTTTTAGATTCAGGTTTTACTGGTGTTAACACTGCTGCGCCGTTTCAAAACTTAATTACAAACAATCAAATTTTGGGTGGTTATAATTTTCCGGATCAAAACACAAATTATTTTTTCAGACACAATCACGGAACAAACGTACTATCTACAATGGGTGGTTTTGAAGATGGTCAGTTAGTAGGAACTGCTCCAAATGCACAATATTATTTATTTATTACAGAAGATGTAAATTCAGAAAATCCTGTTGAAGAATCCTATTGGGTGGAAGGTGCAGAATTAGCGGATTATTATGGAGTAGATGTTATTAATTCTTCGTTAGGTTATTTTGGATATGACAATTCTAATTATTCTCATCAGTATGATGATATGATTGGAAATAAAACTTTTGCTTCACGTGGAGCTAATGTAGCATTCAATAAAGGAATTGTAGTGGTAATTAGTGCTGGAAATTCTGGAGGTTCAATGGAACCACATATTGCTACTCCAGCTGATGCCATTGGCGCATTAACAATTGGTGCAGTTGATTTTTCTGAAACGTATGCAAGTTTTAGTTCTATCGGGCCATCTTTTGACGGAAGAGTGAAACCAGATGTTTGTGCAAAAGGTGCCGGAACAACTGTGGCTTCTCCAACCGGTACAATTTATACAGCAAACGGCACCTCTTTTTCGAGTCCAGTTATGGCAGGAATGGTCGCTACATTTTGGTCGGCAATGCCAAATTTAACCGCACAGCAAGTGGTTGATTTTGTTCGACAATCTGCGGATAATTATACTACACCAACCAATCAAAAAGGTTATGGAATTCCAGATTTTCAGTTGGCTTTAAACAATGCTTTAGGTTTAGAAACCATCACCTCAAATGCAAATCTTGAGGTTTATCCAAATCCAGCAGAAAATCAAATTACATTTCAATTAGAAAATAATCAAAAAGGTATTGTTTATTTGTATGATGTTTTAGGTCAGAAGGTATTAGAAAAAGAAATTTCAGAGAATAATAACGCAATTGACATTCAAAATTTGTCAAACGGAGTTTATTATTATAATTTTGAGTCGGAAAAAGTATTTATAGGAAAAATCATTAAAAAATAATTTGGGCGTTATCTCGTTGTAGCTATTTATCTTTTGAAATCATATTTTTTGAACAACGAGAGTCGGGCTTTTCGCTATATTTTTTAATTGGTTTACTTTTTTGATAAAAGTAAACCAATTAAAAAGATGCCGCTTCAATCCCTAACGCAAAACAAAAAGATAGAGACGCGATTTATCGCGTCTAATAAAGAATTAAGTAAAAAGTTAAAAGAGCCAAGTAAAAAGTTAAAAGGTTTTTTTCTGAAAGAATAATATTAAAATAAAATCGGCGTTTATCTGTTGAATTTGTTAAATCCGTGTACCAATTAAAATGAATAGAATTAAACAATTATTTAGCATAAAATACCCAATTATTCAAGGCGGAATGATTTGGAATAGTGGTTATAAATTAGCAAGTGCAGTTAGTAATGCTGGCGGATTAGGACTTATTGGTGCAGGATCCATGTATCCAGAAGTTTTAAGAGAACACATTCAGAAATGTCAAAAAGCAACTTCAAAACCATTTGGTGTAAACGTTCCAATGTTATATCCAAATATTGAAGAAATCATGCAAATTATTGTGGATGAAGGTGTAAAAATTGTTTTTACATCTGCAGGAAATCCGAAAACTTGGACTTCTTTTTTGAAAGAAAAAGGAATTACAGTCGTTCATGTGGTAAGTAGTTCTAAATTCGCATTGAAAGCGCAAGAAGCTGGTGTTGATGCTGTAGTTGCTGAAGGTTTTGAAGCGGGCGGACATAACGGTCGTGAAGAAACAACTACACTAACTTTAATTCCAATGGTAAAAGAAAATATTACGATACCATTAATTGCTGCTGGAGGAATAGCTACTGGAAAAGGAATGCTAGCCGCTATGGTTTTAGGTGCAGATGGTGTTCAAATGGGAAGCCGTTTCGCAGCATCAACTGAATCTAGCGCACATATCGATTTTAAGAAAACAATCTTAGAAACACAAGAAGGTGAAACGTTAGTAACTTTGAAAGAATTAGCGCCAGTCCGTTTAATTAAAAATAAATTTTTTCATGATGTGCAAGAAGCGTATGCGAATTGTGCTTCACCAGAGGATTTAAAAGCATTATTAGGCAGAGCAAGAGCTAAACGCGGTATGTTTGAAGGCGATTTAGTAGAAGGTGAACTTGAAATTGGACAAATCGCAGGATTAATTCATGATATTTTACCTGTTGAAACTATAATTGGCAATGTTATTGCTGAGTTTAATTCGGCGAAAGTTAATGTAACCGAAATTCAATTTTAATAATATAGAAAAATGAAAAAATTAGTTGCAATCTTATTTTTTGGTTTGTGTACCCAGCTAGGGTTTTCTCAAACCTATCAATTTAAAACTGTAAACTTTTCAGTTTCTCAAAAAAATGAAAAAGGACAATGGTCTAAATGGTCTAAAACACAACCTACTGAGTTATTGATTAATTTAGATAGAGACAAACACCGTTTTGTGGTGCATTCAGAAATCATTCAACTTTTTAGTATTGTAAAATATGAAGACAAAGTAGAAACTCCTGAAGGAACTTCAAATAAATATTTCTGTGTTGATAATGTTGGTTTAGAGACGGTTATTACTATTGTTTCTCCAAAAAATGCTGGTAGCAGTAAACAAATTTATATTGCTAACGAAGAAATGATTATCGAATACGATTTAATTTATTTAGGCGAAAAAAAATAATCCTTGCGTACAAATATTTCAAAATATATCCACAATGTTGCTCTTTTTAAAGAGCAACTTTTGTATTGGAGCAATCAGTTTAGAGAAGTTGTTGTTTTAGATAGTAATGTCGAAAGCAATGAAAATCAGCTCTATAAATCTTACGATTTGGTTGTGGCTGTGGAAGCTTTCACTTCTATTCAAACGGATTATGAAAAAGCTTTCGAAGATTTATATCAATATCAATCCAAAGCAAATGATTGGCTTTTTGGATATTTATCTTACGATTTAAAAAACGACGTAGAACATCTGAAATCTCAAAATTTTGATGGTTTACAATTTCCAGATTTGTACTTTTTTCAACCAAAGAAAATCTTTTTATTAAAAGGAGATAACGTTGAAATTCAATATTTAAATATGTGTGATGATGAAGTGGAATCTGACTTTGAAGACATTATTCAAAGTCAAAAGTCAAAAGTCAAAAGTCAAAAGTCACCAATAAACATTCAAAAAAGAATTTCAAAAGAAAATTACCTTAAAAAAACTGAAAAAATGTTAGCCCATATTCATCGTGGTGATATGTATGAAGCTAATTTTTGTATGGAATTTTATGCTGAAGACGCAAATATTCAACCTTTAGATATTTATCAAAAATTGAACCAAATTTCGGCTTCGCCATTTGCGGTTTATTTCAAGAAAAATCAACATTATTTGCTTTCTGCATCACCAGAACGTTATCTGAAAAAGGAAGATGAAAAAGTAATTTCGCAACCGATTAAAGGAACGGCAAAACGTAATTTGGATTTAGAATTAGACGAACAAAATAAAATTAATCTTCAAAATAATCCCAAAGAACGCTCGGAAAATATTATGATTGTCGATTTAGTTCGAAATGATTTATCTCATACCGCTACAAAAGGTTCAGTAGAAGTGGAAGAACTTTGCGAAATTTATTCGTTTAAGCAAGTCCACCAAATGATTTCGACTATTGTTTCGAATGTGGAACATACGACTTCACCAATCGAAATCTTAAGAACAACTTTCCCAATGGGAAGTATGACTGGCGCTCCAAAGATTTCAGCCATGCAAATTATTGAAGAATTGGAAGAAACCAAACGCGGTTTATATAGCGGTGCAGTTGGTTATTTTACACCAACAGGAAATTTTGATTTCAATGTGGTTATCCGCAGTATTTTGTACAATTCTGAAAACAAATATTTGAGTTTTTCTGTCGGAAGTGCCATTACTTCTGAAGCCATTCCCGAAAACGAATACGAAGAATGTTTACTGAAAGCCAAAGCGATGTTCGAAGTTCTTCAAGCTAATTAATTATATTTGTAAATGTTTCAAAAGTTTAAGTACCATATTGATAATAATTTTTCTTTTCTAAAAGATAAGAAACTACTTCTTGCCACAAGTGGCGGTATGGACAGTATGGTTTTAGTACATTTGTTTCAAAAATTACAATTAAATTTTGATTTAGCACATTGCAATTTTCAACTTCGTGGAACGGAAAGTGACGACGATGAAAATTTCGTTGCTGCTTATGCTAAACACAACAATATTACTTGTTTTATAACAAAATTTGATACGTCTAACTATTCCGAAGAAAATAAATTATCGACACAAGTTGCCGCAAGAAATCTTCGTTATCATTGGTTTAATCAGATTTTAGAACAAGAAAACTTCGATTATATTATTACGGCGCATCACGCAGATGATGTAGTGGAAACCTTTATGATTAATCTTTCCCGAGGAACTGGTTTGGATGGTTTAACTGGAATTCCATCGCAAAACGGAACTATTATTCGTCCGATGTTACCTTTTTCTCGCAATGAAATTGAAGAATATGTTTCAGAAAATAATTTGCAATGGCGAGAAGATAGCAGTAATGTTTCGGATAAATATTTGAGAAACAAAATCCGACACCATATTGTGCCTGTTTTTAAAGAAATAAATGAATCGTTTTTACAATCGTTTCAAAATACATTAGAACATTTAAATCAGGAACAATCATTAGCAAATGATGCGATTCAAATGGTGTATGAAAAAGTCGTTTTTGAAGATAATAATCAATTAAAGATTGATATTTCGGTCTTACTTCAATATAAAAATTACAAACCCTATTTATACCAATGGTTACATAAATTTGGGTTTTCAGCTTGGAATGATGTGTATAATTTGGTAGAATCACAATCAGGGAAACAAATTTTCTCTGAAAACTATATTTTGCTGAAAGATAGAGGTTTTTTAATTCTTTCTGGAAAGGAAACCGCCGATTTTAAAGAGATTATTGTGAATTCTATAACAGAAAAAACTAATTTTCCGTTAAAATTGTCCTTATGTAACCTAAGTGACATTTCAAATCAATGGAAGAACGTTATATTTGTGGATGAAAATAAATTGCAGTTTCCATTAACGATACGAAAATGGAAGGAAGGTGATTGTTTTTATCCAGCTGGAATGCAAGGAAAAAAAAAAGTGAGTAAGTATTTTAAAGATGAAAAATTTACCCTTTTTCAAAAACAACAAACTTGGATTTTAGAAAGTAACAACCAAATTGTTTGGATTATTGGACATAGAGCCGACGAACGATTTAAAGCAGAAGAAACAACACAAACCCAAATTAAAATAGAATTTAATAATGAAGAAGTTATTTAGTTTATTAGCCTTATTTATTACCTTTTTAGGATCAGCACAAATTGTAGAACCCGTAAAATGGAGTTCTAGTGTTGTAAAAGTTTCAGATACCGAATTAGATTTAGTTATAACTGCAGATATTGAAGATCATTGGCATTTATATTCTCAATTCACACCAGATGGAGGAGCTTTACCTTTGGTTTTAACGTTTAAAAATCAGAAAGGAAACTATCAATTAGTTGGGAAGGCTAAAGAAGGAAAATATAAAAAATCATTTAATGACATTTTTGAAATTGATGAATATTATTTTGAAGGTTCAGCAAAATTCACACAACGTGTAAAAATTTTAAATCCAAAATTAAAAACAATTGATGTTTATGCAGATGGACAAGCTTGTATTGATGGAAGATGTGTACAAACAGCTTCTAATTTAAAATTCAAATTACCAGAACTTAAAGTTGCAGAAACTACAACATCTGAAACTGCAGTTGATACAACTTCAAAAGCAACAGATTCTGTGATTACCGCTCAATATGATATAACGCAAAAAACGATAACACCAGTTAAGGATTCTAACATTGAAAAACCTTCAAATAAAGAAGGAAAAAGTTTATGGACAATTTTCTTTTTAGCCTTTTTAGGAGGATTTGCAGCGCTTTTAATGCCTTGTATTTTTCCAATGATTCCTATGACGGTTAGTTTCTTTACCAAACAAAGTAAAACAAAAGCGGAAGGTATTAGAAATGCTGTAGTTTACGGATTATCTATCATTATAATTTATGTGTTGTTAGGCTCATTAATTACAGGGATTTTTGGTGCAGAAGCGTTAAACGAATTATCTACAAGTGTCACTTTTAATTTAATATTTTTTGTATTATTAGTCGTTTTTGCTTTATCATTTTTAGGTGCATTTGAAATTATGTTACCAAGTTCTTGGGCAACAAAATTAGATTCTCAAGCAGGTAAAGGTGGTATTTTAGGAATTGTATTTATGGCATTAGCCTTAGCAGTAGTTTCTTTTTCTTGTACTGGGCCAATTGTTGGAACGTTACTTGTGGAATCCGCTTCAAAAGGTGGTTTAGCGCCAATTATTGGAATGTTAGGTTTCTCATTAGCCATTGCTTTACCATTTATGTTATTTGCCATGTTTCCAGGTTGGTTAAATTCTATGCCAAAATCGGGTGGTTGGTTAAATACCGTTAAAGTTTCATTAGGATTTTTAGAATTGGCTTTTGCCTTCAAGTTTTTATCTAACGCCGATTTAGTAATGCAAAAACATTGGTTAGAAAGAGAATTGTTTATTGCCATTTGGATTGCCGTTTTTGCAGCTTGGGCTTTATATTTATTCGGAAAATATATGTTACCACACGATTATGAAAAAGCAGATAAAATTGGAGTAGGTCGTTTAATGATGGCAATTATTGTCTCGACTTTTACTTTCTATATGATTCCAGGTTTATGGGGTGCGCCATTAAAAATATTAAGCGGATTAACACCACCAATGACGTATGCGGAAAGCGCTTCTGGTTTTGGAAATGTGGGTTCTAGTACTTCTGAATTACCTGAACATGCACACAAAGGTCCACATGGAATTGTTGCTTTTGAAGATTATGAGCATGGTTTAGCTTACGCGAAAAAAGTTGGGAAACCAGTATTATTAGATTTTACTGGTGATGCTTGTGCGAATTGTAGAAAAATGGAAGATAATGTTTGGTCTGATAAAAGTATTTTACCAATTTTAAAAGAGAAAGTAGTTTTGATTTCTTTATATTGTGATAGAAAAATTGAATTACCTAAAGATCAACAATATATTTCTAAAACTACTGGAAAAGAAGTGATAACAATTGGTAATAAATGGACGGATTTACAAATTACAAGATATCAAAGTAACTCTCAGCCGTTATATGTAATTTTGAATAATGATGGAAAAGATGCATCAAAACCAATTGCTTATACTACTGATATTCAAGAGTACAAAAAATGGTTAGAAGACGGAATTAAAGAAGCTTCTAAAAAGTAAATTTCAACTTTAACAATAAACAAAAACCTGGATGATAAATTCATGCAGGTTTTTTTATGAAAATAAAATTATCTTTTCAGCCGTGGTAGAGCCGATATCCTCGCAGAGATAAAGGCGAAAGCACGAAGTGTGTTGTTTTGAAAAATACTTTTTGTGCTGCCAAAATCTCAAAATTCACATGATTTTTAAATATTTTTCTATATTTGTGACATTATAAGCCAATTTTAAAAGTACAAGCCATGTTAGTAAAAGTCTTCGGAAGCGCCGTTTTTGGCGTTGACGCAACTACAATCACTGTAGAAGTAAATATCGATAAAGGAATCGGATACCACTTGGTAGGATTACCAGATTCTGCCATAAAAGAAAGCAGTTACCGTATTGCTGCTGCTCTCAAAAACAACAATTACAATCTTCCTGGAAAGAAAATTACCATAAATATGGCGCCTGCCGATTTAAGGAAAGAAGGTTCTGCTTATGATTTAACATTGGCGATAGGGATTTTAGCGGCTTCTAGTCAAATTAATGCGGAAGAAGTTGGAAAGTACATCATCATGGGTGAAATGTCTTTAGATGGCGGTTTACAGCCTATTCGTGGTGCGTTGTCCATTGCTATTAAAGCGAAAGAAGAAGGTTTTGCAGGAATTATTTTGCCGATTCAGAATGTGAAAGAAGCTGCTATTGTAGATGGTTTGGACGTTTATGGAGTGGATAATGTGTTGCAAGTCATTAATTTTTTTGAAGGGAAGGAGACTTTAATTCCGACCGTAATTGATACCAAAGAAGAATTTTCTAAAAACTTAGAATTTCCAGAATTTGATTTTGCCGATGTAAAAGGGCAGGAGTCCATTAAAAGATGTATGGAAATTGCAGCTGCTGGCGGACATAATATTATTTTAATTGGTCCACCCGGAGCTGGAAAAACGATGTTAGCGAAACGTTTGCCAAGTATTTTACCGCCAATGAGTATGCAAGAAGCTTTAGAAACTACTAAAATTCATTCGGTCACGGGTAGAATTAAAGATACGGGTTTGTTAACGCAACGGCCATTTCGAGCACCGCATCACACGGCAAGTTCGGTGAGTTTAGTCGGCGGTTGTCAATTACAACAGTAAATGAGAATATATAGAAGTAAACGAGAATATATAAAAGTATGTGAGAATATATAATATTGATATAAATTTATTTAATATATTTGATTAATACGATTTTATAGCGAGTATTTATTCAAAATTAAATGTATATACGCCATAAAGTAGCGAGTATACCCAAGTTGTAAGCAAGCTAAAAAAAAACAGACGACAGAAATGAATATTTTTAACATAGAAACTTTACAGCCATTTGATATTGTTTTAATACGTTTCGAAGGTGATGAAACAAGTGAGCAAATTAGAACAAGTTGTAATTCAGAATACAGTCATACTTTTATTTACTTAGGAAATGGCTCATTCATAGAAGGTAACACACCAGTAGTTTCTTTATTTTCTTTTAACAGATACTATTTTGAGAACTTAAACGACATTAAAGTACTCAGATTGAATGACGAAAAAAAGAAAATATTTAACCAAACTGATGCTGAAAAATGTTTGAGAGGATTGTCATACTGTAATTATTCAAAAAGACTTCTCTATTTCATTGAAAAGAGAAATATTAACCAAAATACGATTGACAAATTCTTTAAAGATAAAATTTGGGAAGGAGGCATTGTTTGTTCAACATTAATTACTCTATCATATTTTGCTGGAGGAATTGACATTTCGGGAAATAAAGAACCCTTTTATGCACACT
The DNA here is from genome assembly GCA_040385445.1 of Bacteroidota bacterium. GTDB lineage: Bacteria > Bacteroidota > Bacteroidia > Flavobacteriales > Flavobacteriaceae > Flavobacterium. Next base: position 21,292 of record JAZKHI010000027.1, read on the forward strand.
TTGGAGATATCGAAAAATATGATGGATTTGAGGATGTAACAAATAGTGTTTTCAATGAAGTCACTATAGATGATACGAAAAGAATTTTTGACTATTTCACAACTTCTCAAACAGGTTCAATACTTGAAAAACAATCAATAGCTATTAAAGAATTAAATACATATGTTGAAAATAAATATCGAGATATTAAAGCTAATCCAAATAACTATAATGACATTGCTATCATTAATGAGAACTTAGGTTTTTCAAATTGGGAAGATATATATCCAAATATAATGAGATGGTTTCTAACGGAAACGGGACAGAAAATAGATAATGAACTTTCACAAAAAATAATTTCAACAGGGTATAATTCATTGTGGTTTGAAGAAATTCACAATAATCCTTTTCAATTTTTCCCTATGTATTATTATAATTACAATGATGAAACATTACCCTCAAATAAGGATTTAGAATTTATTAGAAACTCATTGGAAAAAACATTAGAAAATCTTGAATATAACGAGAAACAGGTTTTTAATAATTTCATAATGTGTCCGTCCAAAACATTTCACATATTATTAGATATGTATCGCTCTTTTTCAGATTTAATAAGAACAAGTATTACCCAATATAATTATCTAATAAAATAAAAATTGCCAGCTTACAACAGCCACTACAACGGATTTGGGCAATTGGCTTAATGGGAAGTTGGTTTTGTATTTGGAAGTTTTGGCATAACCGAAAGATTACGCATTTTTAATCCCAAACCCGCTGTAGTGCCAGAACGTTAGCTGAAAGCGTTAGTTACAAATCGTTAAAAATTATGTCAGAGGAAAAATTGCAACAATTAATTGAATACTTAGATTTTGTTCAAATAATAGATTTAGATCAAATTTACAATCATGTTTTAAACGAAGTAATATCCTTTAACGAAGCCACACAATTTCTCTATGGGCTGAAAATAAATCATGAAAATAGATTTCGATTATTTATATGTTTACATGAAGCTTCGCTAAAAAATAATCTTAAAGTCGCGATTCAAGTATTCCGAGAAGCATATTGTGCTTCTAATAATATTTATGACCAAATCAAGACTAGCTCCTATTCTTTCAATCTAAAAAACTTTATAAATACAAATAAGTTATATGGCATTGATTTCAAAAGTATAATGAATGATGACGAAATCGAGTATTACAATGATCTAGGTGACACAATAACAATTTATAGAGGGATGTGCGATCAAGAGTATCAAAGTAAAAATTTTGGTATAAGTTGGACAATCGATGAAAACGAAGCAAAAAATTATGTATATTTTGACAAAAACAAAGTAAAAGATGGTGATGGAGGTGTTGTTAATATTTGCATTGAGAAAAAGAATATAGCAGCTGTATTTTCAGTCCACGGAAAAAAAGAAATTATTTATATAAATTAACACGCCATCAGCTAACAGCGGTTTAGTACAATAGCTACATTTATCTTAAACTACACTTTCGATTTTCCGCTGGAAAATCTTATATTAGCAAGAAATTATCATTCAATGCAACCGCTTCTGGATCAAGCCGTGGAACGTTTAAAATGCCGGAAAAATTCTAACTAGCACAGAAAATATAGATGACAGAAAAATTATTTGAAAATTTTCACACCAAATTGTCATATGAAAATTTGCATAACACTAAAGCGTTTGAAAATGAAATCATAATCAATTATTATGAAATATTAGATTTATTAATAATTGATTACAAAAACTATCGTAAATTTTCTCCTTTAATACTTTCTTCTTTAGAAGACAATGATAGAAAGTCAATTTCTTATTCGTTGTATATTTTTTTTGATTTATTTAAACAATTAACATCTTCAAAAGAAATAATAAAGCTTGATCAATCAGTAACTAATGTAAAAATTACAGATGAATCAAATGAGAAATTTTTAAAGTTACTAGAAGAAAGTTTAAAAATTAATGATAGATTAAGGATTTCAGAATTTGAAATAGTTGAAAACGATTTAACTAAAATAGAAATCGAAGAAATAATCTCTTTACAAATTAGCCTAATTCAAGAAAGTGCAAAAGAAATAGAATGGAAACAAGAACAGAGTGATAACATTATGTTACAGTTGCCAATATTAAGGTATTTACTTGTAGGTGTAAACAATTCTGAACTTTTTTACTTTATTGTTGGAATTTTTATTGATAGACTTAATACTTCCGAATTTTATCAAGCAGCAAGAGATGTTTCGGAAGAAATACTAATTTCAAGTTTCAAGGATGGTCATCCTGAGTTAGGATTTTTAGTTGCTTACAGATGTTACTCAGCTCAAGGAAGTGCACAAGTTGCACTACTTTTTGCAAATGTAAGTATGAATTATGCTTTAAAAAATAAAAAAAGAATTACAGATAAATATTTACAAGAATTAATATGGCAATCAATTAAATACTTTAGAAATACGGGATTATATCAATATGCTGAAAAAATTTATAAAAGTATTCCCATAAACTTAGAGTTTTCTGATTATGTGCGACGTTCTATCGACCATACCTACTTTACAAGTCTTATACCAATGATGAAAGAAGAATTGCCAAGTTTATTGTTTGATTATTTAAATAAAGAAAGAGAAAGTATATTTATAGGTGGAGTTCACGAATCGACCCCTTGGTTAATTACCTTATACAACATTAAAAGACTTTTTCCAAATGCAAACTTCTCTAATACTGGATTTGGGTTTTACATAAATATATTTGAACGTATTGTTCCTGAAAATTTAATTATTAACTACAAAAACATTATTGATGGAAATTCATCTTCTTTAAAAGAACAATTAAAAAAATCATTAATTAAATTAAATGAAACAAGAAATAAATCAGATATTGTTTATGATAATGATATGGCGCTTAAGATTTCTAATAGGATAATAGAAGATGGTTTTGAAAAGAAAGATTCAGAAGCGATTTTATTAGCAATGATGATTAAATCAGATTTTAGTTTAATATTTAAATCTAAAGAATCTTTTGAATTTGCTCCTTTTATATTACCAACTACTGAAATTGAAAACTTTAATAATATATATAGCGAAAGAGAAAAAATTGAAAATACTATTTCCAACGATGAGTTTCAACTAACTATTTGGCTTGCGGTAACTGAAGGAAAAGTTTTTCAAATGAATTGTAAAAATAAAATCTTTAATTTCTTTGAACTTAAAGATTGGGATTGGAAGAAATTTAGAAAGCTTATAAAAGAAAATTATTTTTCAAGTATTACTTTTAATGACACTATCAAAGATAAAGGTGGTGTAAGAAATGTTTATGAAGAAGAACATATTCAAGAAGCAGAAATGTTATATTCGGAGATTTCATTTTCTAAATTAACTATTGATGATGATGCAAAATCTATTTTTTTGATTAAAGATATGGAACTAGCGAATTTTCCTCATAACTTATTTTCAAATCAAAATGGGGATTTTGTACATTTGACAAATCCTATAACCAATATTCTATCAACAGAATGGTTTTTGTCTGTTGAAAAAACAACAAAACTCAATAAAAACTATTCTAAATCTATTTGGATTCCAAAAGATGAAGGTGATTTTACATTGAACCAACTATATTCTAAAATAGAAGACACTTTAAAAACAAATAATTTTAACATTCAAATAAAATTAGAAAGAGATTCCTCTATTACATCTGATTTAAATATTATTTGTTCACACGGTGACAAAGATATTGCAGAAAAGCAAATTATTTACCCTTCAGAAAAACCGTTAACAAATCTTAATAAAGTTATTGGAAGTGGAGAAATTTTGATTTTTTTAATATGCCACTCTGGTTCTTATCAAACAGAGTTTTTTAGAAATAATATAACATCTTTAGTGAAAACATATATCGAAAAAGGGTATAAAGCTGTAATAGCACCATTCTGGGGTTTACATATCAATGTACCCGAAATTTGGCTACCTGAATTTTTAAATTCATTCAATAAGGGTGATTCAATTGATATTGCACTTTTTAATGCGAATAAAAAAGTTTATGAAAAATATCCAACTCCAGCTGCTTGGTGTGCAATGCATTTATATGGTAATCCAAATTTGAAAATAGAAAAATAAAAAGCCAGGATACAACAGCGGTTTTAAGAAATTGGGTTTTTATGGCTTTATTTAAAGTTTGTTTTGTATTTTTGATTCTCAGTGCTTAATCGAAAGTTTCGGGCTTACAAATCCCAATTTCTTAAAGCCGCGGACGTTATGAGCAATTGTATCGTCGATTCCAAAATACAGTTCGATCCTAAGCACAAAAATCAAAACTCATTTTATGAGAGACAAATTTCAATATAGATTATCAAAAGATCAAAAAAGCGAAATAGCTCAAAACCTGATCGATATTTTACAGAAAGATGCAAATATTACTGAACATACTAAAAGTTTTGTTTGCAATTGGATTCTTACTGGTCCTGATGAAAAAAGGAAAGCTTTTTTCGACATATGGGATATCGTTTTAAAAAATTATTTACCGACTGAGAGACCAATATTATTCCGAGCGTGTAAAAGAGGTATGAGTAATAATAAAATTGCAAGTTTTACTGGACGGTTAGAGTGTGCAAGAAGAATAGCAAATGGAAGAGATTATTTAATAATTTGTGATACAAAAGAAGAACTCGAATTTGAAGATGAATTTTATAACGCTGGCGAATATGAACATACATTTTATCCACTTGTTGATGTTTTAATAAAAGCTAAAGATTCTCTTGGGAATGGATTCTCTGAAAGGATGCAGGAATATATTGGAGAAGACGAATATATTATGAGAATTAACGTGCAAAATGTCAATAAACTTAAGTGGGTAAATTATAATTCGTGAAAATAAACAACTGCCCATAGCATGGTTTAGCATAATAGCTACAATTCAATAAAGCACACGTTCGATTTTCCGCTGGAAAATCTTATCTTAGCAAGAAATAATCGTTCCACGAAACCGCACTGCGTCAAGCCTCGGAACGTAGTGTACAAGACTTAGAACCGACATATGGAAGAAATTTATCGTAAAAATATAGAGTCGGAATTAAAAAGAATGTCAAGCTTTTTATTAAATGAAGATTATGTCTTTGAACATCCTAACTTTCCAATAAACAAATGTAAATTGAATTTATCAAAAGATATTGACAAAGATGTGATTGATTTTAAATTACAGATAAACTCGACTATTTTCCCTAATGATATTACTTTTAAAAAACTCGGACTTAATATAACTTCCAAAATAAAATCTAAACAAGAGTTTTTATATATTCCCGAAAAAGGCGTAACACAAATTCTCGCGAAGACGTTTATACCAACAGAAATTCTAAAAGGTGAAATCTCCAGTATTTATACGGCATCTTTTCCATTAAAACACAATTCATTTTTTAGGCTTATTTTTAAGATTAATGAAAAATATGGCCTAACTAATTTTTTAGGTTCAGCCTATTGGTGCGGTAAAATTAATTATTCTTTAGGCTTAGTTATTTTAGAAATTGATAATAATACTTTCCATGTTTATCGTCATAGGGAAAATGAAAAAACTTATCTAGTAATCGAAGTTCTAAATGAAATTTCGTTTGACAATTTTAAAATTTCCTGTGATTCAATTCAAAAATCAATTGCATTCTTAAATGGAAATTATCATCAAGACGGACATTTTTTCTTTAGCTATAGTTCTGCAAATTTTGAAGAAATTGGTTCTCTTTATTATAAAAATTTTAGTAACTCAGTAATTTCAGATTTTGAATTAATAAACCCCCAACAGTATAGAAGTTATATGGAAAAGCCAGGAGAAAATCTTAAGCTTACACCATTATTATTTCCAGAAAATACTTTGTCCAACTTAGTAAATTTTGTAAAATCAAAACCTCAATTAGAAAGAACAATTGAATTGATTATTTATGGAAATGAAATTAGATCACCATTAATTAGATGTTCTACTTATAGCGTGGCTTTAGAAACAATTGTATCACTAGTTCATTCTGAAAATAAATCAGTATTTAAACCTTTAAAAAAATCTAAAAAAATTGGAAAAATATTACTTGAATTACAAACGGTAATTGATAATTCTAAAAGTGAATTATCGGAACAAGAATTTAATTTTCTATCTAAAAAGATAACTTATCTTAACATGCCATTTAATAAGGATAAATATCTATTGGCATTTGATTTCTACAACATCCAACTGCCTGAATATCTTAAAAAACTTCTTAACACGAGAAATCTTTTTTTTCATGGAAAAACTCCATATGAAGAAGGTGAACTTAACACAAGAATTCAAGAGTTACATTTAGAAGCTGATAGAATTCATATGTTAGTCTCTATTCTTGTCCTAAAGTATGTAGGATATAAAGGTCACATAAAGAATCAAGCAGGATATAGAGTAGCAATGAAAAATATTTACGAAGATTTAAATATTGAAAATGATGAAAGTGCTTTTTACAGAATATAATCCTGCAGACAACCGCGGTTTGCCGCAATAGGTACAAATCAATAAACAACACATTCGATTTTCCAGCGGAAAATCTTTATATTGCAAGAAAATAATCGTTCCACGCAGTCGATACTGCGCCAAACTGCGGAACGTTAGTAGTAATTTTACGTGACGAAGACGAATTCATTACTTAAGAAGATAAATGCTTATGGGAAAAGTGAATTTATAGGAATTGTAAAAGAAACTGAAACTGAATTTAAGACTTAATAGACAAATAAAATGAGTGAACTCATTACTGAAGAAAATAAATTGAGTGATTCCGAAAAACTAGATTTCTTATTCGAATGGGCAGTTTGGGGGCATTTGAGTTCAAAAAAAGACCTTGAATCAATTTTATTAAAAGGGCATTTAATGTTAGAAACTGCTCTTGAAAGAATATTATCAAGAAACAAAATCTCACTAAATGAAAATGATTCGTTTTTTAGAAAATTAATATTATTAGAACAAAATTTAAAAACCAATAATTCTAACAGAGATTTTATAATATACTCATTAAAGAAAGTTAATCTAATAAGAAATAAATTAGCTCACGAAGTTAATTACACGGAATTGGACAATAACATTGAAAATTGGTCAAAAGATATAATGGAAAATCTTAAAGGTAAAAAATTCACCAAATTTACCTATCGAACAAAAATTGTACATTCCTTTTCAATATTGACTATTAACTTGCTAAGAATAAATAACTATCGCTAACAACGGTTTACACAATAGCAACAAATCAATAAACCACATGTCGATTTTCCGCTGGAAAATCTTATATTAACAATATGATTAAAATCTAATTCTAAACCAATATTGAACATATGGGGAAACCAACAAAATCACCTTCAGATAAGTTACAAACAAAACTTAAAAATCTTAAAGTTAATTCTTCTATTGTAGAATATAGACGAAAAATAAAGATTCGTAACAAAATAATCTTTTCCTATTCAAACACGTCTATTGATTATACAAACCGCAGATACTATGAAAGTAAAAAAGATGATTTAGTTGAAGAAAATTTTACTGTTTCAATTCCTTTAAATCACGAAAACTTAGAAATTTTAAGTACCAACATTATTAATCCTCCATTTGGAGCAAAAAAAATCATAGATACTTTTCGGAGTTTTACTGGGACTTTATATGATGTAGTTGTTTTGGGATATACGGAGAATAAAATTTTAGAAAATAAAATTTTTATAACTAAAGAGCTTTACGATACAATTTTGAATATAGACAAAGAAGAAGGTAGAGACAAAAAAGCAAGGTTCACTAATAGGATTGCCCCATTTATAAGTTCTAGTTTTCAATTAACTCTCCCTAGCTTAACAGCTAAAAGAGATTTTTCACTTCTTTTGAAAGAAGTTATTGCAAGTGGTGAGTTAACACAAAACGACATTGTTACTCTATCGAATCACCTAAATACTGGAGAGAAAAATGAAATTGTTATCCAAAAACAGGTTACAAAACAAGTTAAATGGTTAATTGAAACTATTGAAAACATAATAGATGAAGGTGAACTAAACACACAGAAAGCAAAAGATTTAGGAAATACTCTTTTTGGATTTAATAAAAGTGATATTTCAGGACCTGAACATTTGATGGAATTAATTTTATCAAAATATGGTCAATATACTTTATTTGGAGTTCCTGCTCTACTAAACACAAACAAATATGTGGTACATTCTGGAGGGCTTACTAATTCTCAATTTGATATAATACTTATAACTCATCTTGGAGACATTGAAGTAGTAGAACTCAAAAGACCCGATCAAACCATTTTGGAATATGACCAAAGCCGTGGAAAGTTCTATCCTTCCAAAGACTTGTCAATTGCAATAGCACAAGCTGAAAGATATATTTCGGCAGTTAATAGAGACAATGACCAAGATTATACAATCAATGGAAAAAAAATTAGAGAATTTATTAATGATGAAATTGGAGGTACTCTGTTTGTTGAATCTGTTAGACCAACTGCCCTAGTTATTATTGGTTCTTGGATTACGATTACCAAAGATTATAGTAAATTAACATTAGAAACAAGACATAAAGTTACTAAAAAAGATTACGATGATAATGGATTACGGGCTTATAAGGAATTGAAAAACTCTTTTAAAAATATTAAACTTTTAAATTATTCTGAGCTTTTAGAGCATGCAAGAACGAGATTACAATTAATGAAAACTGCATAAACTAAAGCACTACACACAACAGCGGTTACCACAATAGCTACTTACCCATAAGTTCGATTTTCCGATGAAAATCTTATCTTAGCAAGAAATAATCGTTCCACGCAGTCGCTAATAAATCAAGCTGCGGAACTTAAGAGAAATTTTAAATCAACGAAACTTAATATAATGAAGCAAAAATTTTATCAAGCTTATGACGAGTTATATGAAATGTACCCTGAGGGATATTTTCTTCATAGGTTTGCATCTCATGATAACTTTTTATTTAAACGGCTCTCTTCTGAATTAAGAGAATTTTATCTAAAACAAGAGCAATTAGTAGAATCATTAAAAATAGAAATTGAAAAGTTTGAATTTCAACATAGATTCCCATTTAGACCTGACGCAAAATACTTCTTAATAAGTAATTTTAATAATATGATTGTTAAACCGATTATATTTCAAATTCTTCGTGATGACAAAGAAACAACAGAAGAACAATTAAAAAACTACTTACTTACAGATGTTCAAACAATTATGTCAAATGCTTTAGCTTACAAGAAAGAAGAAAAAATATCAGGACACGATGTTTTAAAATCAATTGATTCACTTTGGCCACAACTTCAATCAACTAAAATGGAACTTTGGGGATAATGGAAAATAAAAGATTTGCAATAAGTACGGGTATAACTATAAGCAGTAATTTAGTCAATGCTTGTCTATCGATGCTGGCTATTATTGGGGCCATATTTATTTTCATAATTGAAAAAAGAGAAACTACAGTTTTTTTCTATATATCAATTTTTTTTAGCTTTTCATCGTTCATCACAAGTATTATCTACGGCAGCAAAGGAATTAATTTAGCTCGAGAAAAAGCTTTTGATGGAAAACTAAAACTGAAATACACAAAAAAACATTTTAATTTCCAAGCAATTACATGCGCTGTAGGTATTATTTTATGTATTTTAAGTATCTTCTTTACCAAAGAAAGAAAAGAATCCAATATTGAGTTAGAAAAAATAAATGGAAATTTAGAAAAGTTTATCGAATTAGATAAATCAAGATCTAAAAATACAGATTCATTATTACTAGAAATTAATAATTTGAAAGGAAGAATTGAACGATTAGAAAACAAAAAATAAAAGATATGGCTGGTATGACAATAGAGGAAGGAATTAATCAAGTATTTGGAGGTGGTGGACATGTTGTTATTTTAGGAGCTGGTGCAAGTATTGCTTCAACAAGAAGAAATAAAGAAGCCAATGGAAAGCAATTACCATCGATGGATAATTTTTCAGAAGTTTTAGGATTAGATGATATCATAGAACAAATCCCACAAAATCTACGATCAAAGAATTTTGAAAAACTTTATGGGAATCTTCACGCAGATAATCCAAATTCTGAATTAATAAAGAAAATTGAAAGTAGAATATCTCAATATTTTGGCGATATGAAATTGCCAAACGAGCCAACAATATATGATTATTTAGTTTTATCTCTTCGTAGAAAAGATTTGATTGCAACTTTTAATTGGGATCCATTTTTATATGAAGCTTGGTGTAGAAATTCAAAATTCACAAAAGATTTACCGAGGATAATTTTTCTACACGGAAACGTTGCTATTGGCTATAACAAAGAAGATCAAAGAACTGGTCCTGCAGGAATGTATATGAGAGAAGATGGAGGATATTTTGAACCAACAAAACTTTTATATCCAGTAGAGCAGAAAAATTATAATGAAGATGAGTTTATAAGTGGAGGATGGGATGTTTTAAAAACACGCTTAAATAAAGAAAGTGGAGCTGTAAGAGCTACTATTTTTGGATATGGTGCACCCGTTTCAGATGTCGAAGCAGTATCGTTATTAAATAATGCTTGGGGAACTCCTGAAGAAAGAGTAATGGAACAATTTGAAATAATTGATATTTCATCTGAAAAAGAATTACGACAAAGATGGGATGGATTTATTCATTCTCATCATTATGACATTACAGACAATTATTTTGGTTCATCTTTGGCTTATAATCCAAGAAGAACAAGTGAAAGTTATTTTAGTCATTATCAACCTCTGAGCCCAAAGGAAGCATTTAGAGCATCTAACCCAATACCACAAAATTTTAAAACTCTTGAAGATTTATGGGAATGGCATAGACCATTAATCGAAGCTGAATTAAGACAAGAAATTGAAAATAAAAAGGTAGAAAAATAATATATCATTAAAGCAATCTTGTTTTAATGATATATTATTTTATTAGGAATACTTTGAAATTTTGTTTAAAAAGTAAATCAATTGTTCGGAATTTAATTTTTCAATATTAGATAATTTATCTCTGTGGCATTTTCTAAATTTTTCTTTACTACCACAGTAGCATTTTGCTGTCCTATCAAGTTTTTTATTTTGTAAAATGAATAAAATTGAATTTTCAATTATTTTGAAATTGTTTGTTTTTAACTCATCAAAGAAGAAAGAAATCCATCCCATTTCTCCGTGAGGTCTTTCTTTTAAGAAAAAACCATTTTTATTTCTAAAGACTTGAGCATAGAAATAAGGGACAATTTTATCTTCAAAAAAAGTTATTAAATTATAATTTTGATTACAGTATATTAATTCTTCGGGAAATGAACTTAAACAGCAATTACCTACTGATTCAAAGATGTGCCAATCAACATTTTTAGGTATTTTATTACTTAATTCAAATACATGTGGAAATCGATTAGGAAATTCTTCTGTGTATTCAATTTTTATTTTATATTCTTCAATTATCTCTCCAATTTCATTATTTAAATAAATATCACCCATGAGGTAAGGTTTGTCCTCATGGATAATATTAAAATTTGGATATTTAGTAATAAAGGCTTCAGATTGTTCGATAAATTGAAGCTTATTATCCGTTAATTTCCCCATGGATTTGATTTTTTAGCTTCTTCAATAACTTTAGTACCCCCTAAGAATTCTTCATCTTTATTTTCACCATCAGGAAATCTAGTTCCTAAATGTTTTTGCCACAATCTACTTGATTTTAATTGATTCTTTTCTTTCAAAGCACTATCACTATCATCAATAAAATCTTTTAGATTATTAAGAAAGTTGTCAGTTCTCGTTTTATCGTAATCAACGAATAAATCATCTTTTGGAGTAACTGGTACAACGCATTCAAATTTATTATCTAAAGTTTTTTTAATTTCTTTTAAAATGTCATGAAGTAGAATATCATTTCTATCATTCAAACTTATTTTTTTTGAAGCATTTATTGCTAATATTGTCATTGATAAACCAGTTGGCATTTTATTTCTTTTATGATCGCACCAGGTTTTTAAATATTTAATAATCTTAATAATTTTGCCTGCAGAGTCTTTATTGTTATTGAACCAATCGATTAAAGCTTTAGGGTCACTATCTTCAAATCCATTGTCTTTAACGGCTAATTTATATTCTTTTCCATCAACTTTGTAATATACAGGAATATCTATTTCATAATCGTTTGAAAATACATTTCTTATGCATTTTTTTCTATGCTCCGGAGAGATTGAAGTGTAACCATTAACAGCATTCCAAACCCAATTTTGTAATGTAGTAGCAGTGACATCTGGTTCTTTGAAAAAATATACACCATCATCTAAATCACATATATCATCTTTTGTTCTAATACCTGTTTTCATTTTGTAAGAACCTTGGATATAAAACTTTGGATCATAACTTGGATGGTTTTTTTTAAAATAATTTCTAATTCTTTCTCTTAAACCATCTTTAGATGTGGTCATTTTATCTTTTTTGTTACTCGTAAGAGAAATATTTGAATTAAAGCTTTCAAATAAGTTGTTGCAATTTGCCATAATTTTTTTTTTTTTTATAAGTTGATTTTAATTGTGTTTTTTTGTTAATTATTAAACATATCTAGAATAGATTTATTTGTTGCATAATTATACCCAACATTATCACCAAGTGATTTTAAAGTTTTTAATGCGATTTTATCTGCTTTATCCATTTCAATTGTTTCAATTTGTTTTTTTGATAATTCTGGAGAGTTTATCCTTATATAATTCCCTTTTGGAGTAATTTTATTTACCATGTTTTTTAAAAAATGATCAGTGAAAAAAGATTGTCCATCTAATGTTGTGTCAAAGATTCTATGCTTCCAGTTAGAAAACGATTTTGATTTATTACTCGTATATGTCCAACCTGATGGAATAGAAATACTTGAAATAGAAAGTATTTCATATGTCTCATATTCTTTACCTTCTCCTACATAGTGTTCTAAAGCTTCAAATAGACCACATAAAGCTGGATTGTTTGCCCAAACTCCACCATCTACATATAAATCTTCATCGATTGAATGAACAGGAAAATAAGTAGGTGCTGCTGATGTGGATAAAGCAACATCTACAATTTTTAAGTTTCCATCTCTAAAAAATGGGGTTGTATTACTACTGTTTTTAAATACTCTTGGTTTTCCAGTTGATAAATTAAAACTTGGAATACATAATAAAGTTTTTAAATCACTAAGTTTACTATCGCCAAATACTTCAATTAAAGCTTTTTCCAGTTCTTTATTAGAAAATTTGCTCCTAATTAGAAGTTGTTTTATAAAAAGTAATTTTCTATTCAATTTTTCTATAAGACGATATTTAAAAGTTGAAAAAATTTTTGGACCTTTATTGATATAAAAATTAACTAATTCATCTGCAGTAAGCCCTTTAGCTAGACCTAAAGCAATTATACCACCTGTGGAAGTTCCACAAATCATTTGGAAATTATCTGATATTTTTTTACCAGTTTTCTCTTCAATCTTAGATAGCACTGATGCGCTATAAAGACCTTTTATACCGCCACCGTCTATTGATAGTATTTTAAAGACTTTATTTTGATTCATTAGTACTTAAGATTAGTGATATTGAGAATATAGCTGTTAAAATAATGAATGCATTGTTAACTTGATTACTAAATCTTTTGCCATGTAAAATTTCATTTGTAAATGATTCACAATTAAAATTCCACAAATCATAGTTTGTGCCTAGCTTAGAGATTGCTTTTTCAACTACTACTTTTCTTTCAAAATCTGTACCTACGAATCTTTCGATTTTACTAACTTCAAAATTTTTAATGAAAAAATCTTTAACTCTAGTTAAAATAACTCCTTTTCCAATTACATTTTCACAAATGAAATGTTCACCTTTTGTATTTGCTCCCAAATACAAGGCATGATGTTTGATAATTCTAAGATAACTTTTTGGTGTTATTATTCTATCACCTTGTGATAAAAATAACTTTTTTACAATTTCTGTTTCTGTCATATGTTTTATTTTTTACAAATGTATTAAAAAAATAAATGTCATTTTAAAAATACGTCCAATTTAATTGTACTTTTTAATAAAAGTTATTAACATTATGTTGGTTGTAATTGTTATTAAGATAAACTATTTTGTTAAAAAGTCTTTTTTATTTAAAAAATATACTTACTTTTGCAGGTATATTGTTGTTTTAATAAACATACTTATTTTTGATATTAATTGATTTAAATTATTTTAACTATGAATACTTTCAACACAGTTTTATCATCAATGATAGGTCAGAAAATTAAAGTTAGGAGGGAGATGGTTGGTATTAATCAATCCGAGTTAGCTGATAGTATTAATATTGGAAGGAGTTCAATTTCTAATATTGAGAAAGGAAGACAATTGCCTCCATTATCTTTAATGTATCATATTTGTAATCAATTGGAAATTGATGTTCAAAGTATAATGCCTACATATTCTGAGATAGAAGAAAAGTTAAATGAATTAAATAATTCTTTTGAATTTCATTTTGAAAATGAGATAAAAGATAAAGGTTATTCAGATTCAACTATTTCTATTATAAATGACATTTTTAAAAGTATTTAGCTATGATTTTGAAATATATAGAAGATAAAGCAGAAGAAATTTTGACAAATAATAATTTTTTATTTGCTGGATTTGATATCGAAAAATTAGTTGAATCTATGGGTGTAAAATTGATAGATAAAGAATTTGATGATGATATTTCGGGTTTATTCTTTATAAAAGAAGGTATTCCAGTTATTACATATAATAGTAAAGAGAGTAAAAAAAGAATAAGATTTACTATTGCTCACGAACTTGGGCATTATGTTTTACATTCTATTGACCAAAAAATATTTTTAGATAGAAAACCTCAAAAAGTTCTTTATAGAAATTCCGTATCTTCATCTGGTGAATCTTTAAAAGAACGTGAAGCTAATTCTTTTGCTGCAGCTTTATTAATGCCAAAGTCATTAATTGATGAAAAAATTTTAAGAGCAGAAATTGATGAGCTTGGAGATTTAGACGTTTTTATAGAAAATATGGCTTCAGTATTTAAGGTTAGTACTCAAGCAATGACTTTTAGACTTTCAAATTTAGGTTACGATATTCTTTTTTAATTGAATTTTTAACTTTTATGGGGCATAACAGAAAATTATCATTTACACATTTCAAAGATAAAAGTATTGATGATAAATATATTCTCTGGTCTTATGGAGATTTCATAATAAAAAAAAATAATCCAGTTTTATATATAGAATGCTTTATTGTAAAAAACAATCAAAAGCATAGCAGCTGTAGTGTTAAAGGTTATTATTATGATAATGTTGAAACAATAATAATTGAATTTACAAAATCATTATTGTTTCCTTCCGGAACTTACTTAGATTCAACAGGAAGGGTTTTAAATTATCCCGTAAGAAATTTTATTGGAAGGAGTTTAAATGGAAAATATAAAATTGAAAATTTATATTTTAATGCCTCTAATCCTTCTTATTTTAAGTCATCAAATTTAATTGAAAAAATTTCTGGTGGAAATTTACCGGATATAGATTTGCATTTAGATGGACGAAAATTATTAAGTTCATATTATAGTTATTTTAATTCAAAATCCAATACTGAATATATTATTCAATCTGATGTGATATTTCGTTATTTTTTCGGCTTTTCAACTTTAGTTTATGATATTGTTATAAATAATAAAATACGTTATTTCTTAAAACATAAGACAATTATAGTAAATAACGTAAAAACTGAATTTGTTTTTTATGATAGTGATTTAATTTCTCCAGAGGAAGTTAGATTCTTGGCTAAGTATCTTTTTATTAAGGATAATTTTGCTTTGAAAACAATCCAAAATACTTATAATGAAATTTATAAGGAAAGATTAAAAGATAATTCAAAAGAGGCTTTCGCTTCGTTTAGTTTTAAATTTCCAATTTCTTTACAATTTTCATTGAATGTTATTGGTCAATATATTTCTGTTTATGGAGATATTAAAAAAAAGTTTGTAGTTACAGAAATAATTTCAATTAATCCATCAAATCCTAACGAATTTATTTTTTCAACACAGAAAATAGTTTTAAAAGATATTAAAGATAAAAATGTAAAAGATAACGAAGAAGACGAGGAAGAAAAAATAAAAAGTGTAACTGATTTTGAAAACAAAGTAGATAAAATCTTTAATGGTAATAACCCTGGACCTGAAACTAATACTAAAATAACAAGTTCGATTATAAATGAAGAAAATTATCAAAGAGAAGAAACTCCATTCTTTGAGCAAAATTTATTTTTAGAAACTCCTTTGTTTGAAGATACAGAGATAATTAATTTAGGTGAAACAGAAGTAAATAATATATTTAATCGACCTCCTTCACCTGAAAACGTTAAAAATAATACTACATTAAAAAATTATAGGTATTATAAGATTGATTGGTTTTACGTTATTGAACAAGTTGTCGAATTATTAAAACAAGATTTAAAGTTTAATGTAGAAATGAGTAAATCAACTTTTATGAAAATTGATTACTACGCTATTGATATTATGATAGAAAATAAATATTATAAGTTATTAGAGTTTGGTAATGGATATTATACACCAATTTTTAGAAAAAAAGCATTTGAAGAAATAAAAATAGAAACTTTAAATAAAATTTTGAATGTTGCTAGTAAAATCCATTTTTCTTGGCCAGAAATTTATAACTCAAATGAAATGAAGGATTTTGATATAGTTTTTTTAACATCAAATAAACACAGCGTCTATGAGATTGAAAATAGACAATTGCCCGATATCGATAAAATTATTTTTGAAACTTATGATAAGACTAAAACAAAAATATTAAAGGATTTAATTAATCAATAAAATTATTTCTTTTTTATACTATTTCATGGATTTTTATTTATTAATTATTTTAGATTCAAGAAAATATGGTAATTCATAAAAATCAGATCTATTTATTTTCGCAATTCTAAATATATATTCCAAATCGTTTGAATTACTTTCAATTAATTCGTAAACCAAGGGTAAAATTTTTTTTCTTTCATTTATATTTAATAGCCAAAAAGGTTTATTAGATTTTGAAATTGAACACGGATACATTTCTTTTATAATATCAAAAAGTTTGTTTTTTGGGTTATCTCTAATTATATAATATGATAACATTATTAAACCTTTAATATATAAAAATGAATATTGTGAATGATGGTTATATCCATTTGATATGGTTTCGTTTATAAAGTTTTGATAATTTAATTCACTTTTTTTAGGTTGTTCTACTTCTTCGTAAGTAGATAAGTCAAAACCACATTCACAAATATTTAATGGATTGCAATTAGAAGTTGAGTTATTAATATTATTAATGTTATTTCTATGATAGGAGATAGGTTTTTTGCAAAAAGGACATTCATCAATTAAGTAGGAATTACATTCAGAACAAATTATTGATGTACTAAATCGCCATCTTTTTTTAAAATAGGCAATTGGTTTGTTTAGACATTTTGGACAAAATAATATTCCATTCAGTTTTCTTTTTCTATGTTTAATACCTAAAATTAAAATATTCATTGTAATCCCATTTCCATTAGCTTTATCAAAAGCAAAAGATTCAACTGATGGTAGAAAAAGATTTTTTATTTGGTCATAGTTCATTGGTGTATGATTATATATTATATTGATATATTTTTCAGGCATAAGCATATCAATATCTCTATTCCAAAGGGGAAGCATTCTACCAAAATAATTAGTTAAAAAAGATTCGCTTCTAATCAAATGATTATTTGATAATCTACAAAACCATGAGCTAAAAAGTTCATCATTTTCTGGCGGGATGTATAAAGGCCAAATGTTTTTATCATTATTAATAATAACCATTAAAATGAGATTTTTTTTCTTTTATCAGGTGATTTATAATCTATTGAATCTAATATTTTAGGTGTGATTTTTTCAATTTTTGATTCAATAGCTAGTATTGTACTTAATTCTAGAATTTTTGAAATCTCTCCAATCAATCCATTACTCATTGAAAGAATTTTCAAGCTAATACTATTTTCAATAAGATGTGATTGCTGTTTTAATGGAAGTATTTTTTCAAAACTAGCTAATAATCTTTTGAATTCAACATCATTCGACCAACGAGGTAAAGTTTTTGGTTCAAATCTATTTGATAATTGAGGATCAGTTTGAAGAGCATTAAAAGCCTCTCTAGTTCCTGAACAGACAATAGGGATTTCTAGTTCATTTGATAGATATTTTATTACATTTAAAAATAATCTTTGTTTTGTTGATGCGCCTGCTAAAACATGTTGAATTTCATCAATAATTAATATTTTAGTTTTTAATTCTCTAAGTAAATGAATAACACGATTTTGTCTTTGCTCTATTTTTTCAGTTGTTTTATAAGGTGCAAATAATTTTTCTAAAATTGCATTATAAAATCTTTTTTCATCTGGTTCTGGTGGAGCTTGGATATAAAGTACTGGATTAATAACTTTATTTTCTTTTTCACAAATGTATGGTTCGTATTTTTTAATAAATCTTTTTAAAATTATAGTTTTACCATTGTTTGAATCTCCAACAATAAGTAAATTTGGCATCCTTGATTGTTTAGGGTAATCATATAAATAATCTATTTTTTTTATTATTTTTATTGCATTTGAATACCCAATCCACTTGTGTTGTTTTGTGAACTGAATTCTTTCATTATCGCTTGATTTTTCAACAAATAATTTTGTATTTTCACTCAAATGTTCCATCATCAATATCTTCAAAAGGTGTTATTTTTTCATCGATAAATAATTCTTCAGATTTATCGGATTCAATTATAGGATTTTTAAATTCGGTGTTTTTAAATCGCCTAATTTTTTTTGTTTCTCTGATTGCTTTAGTCTCAAGTTCGTCTAATTTTCTATATGTTTCAAAAATACTTTTTTCATTTAAAGCTAAATCTTCTGTTTTTACTACTTTGGTAATTTCGTTATATTCCCATATTGAAATTGGTGGAAGAGAACTATCTCTATATGGTATATCAAAGTATTCATTTAATTCAGGATCATAGAAAAAAACGACACTAATATCTCTTGGGTCTCTTCTGAATAAAAACTTTTTTTTATTTTTCCCATCTTTCGCATGTATATATTTTCTTAAAACATCATGATAATAGGTTATATGATCAATTAAAACGCCATATTCTTGAATTGTTCTTTCGATGAAGGGCATAAAATCTAATTTTAATTTTCTCTCATCTACTATTTTAGGCATAATACCTGTTCCGACTTGATTCTCATTCCCTAAGATTCCATTTTTAAATTTTTCTAAGGGAGACATTTTTATACCAGAGTGTGTTTTTTTATGATAAATTTCTGTAATATAAAGTGTTAACCATTTTTCAAACTCATTTAATGTTAATGCAGCATTCTTTTTAGAATCGTAATTTTTTCGTTCAAATGGTGAAGAGAATGTTGTTCCTGCTAAATCGTGAATTTCTTTTGCAAAAGTACCAAGCAGTCTTTCAATATGTCCTCCCCAATGTGGAGTAGCTACAGGTCTAAACTCTATATTGATATTATAATTCATGCATGCTTTTTTTAACATATTACCTCTAAACTCTTTTGCGTTATCTAGATGTATTGTATTCATTTTTCCCCAACACGGCCATTCAGTTTTAACGCCAATTTTCTCTAACCACAATTCCTTAGGCAAGATTGCATGAGAAATACATAGTCCTGTACCCAAAGCTCCTGGTGTATCAAAAGATAAATAAAACCCTACTACCATTCTACTGAAGACATCTACAGCAACAGTTATCCAAGGTCTTTTGTATGGTTTCCTGCTAACTTCATCAACCAGTATAATATCCACTTTAGTATGATCTATTTGAACAATATTTATAGGATGTTCTGCTTCAGGAAAACTTCCCAATAATGGTGAGTATTTATATTTTGCATCCTTAGGACTAAATCTTCTCTTTAATATTTCTTCATCGGATATGTTTTTTATTCTTTGTCTAATAGTGATATCATGAGGAGCTGAAACATTTTTTTTAATACATTCTTGATTTATTATTCTGATTATTTTATTAATGGACTTTCTTGAAGTGTTAAGATATTTTGTTTCGATAACATTTTTAATAATTTCTTCAGTTGAAGGATCTAATCTACTCATACCTCTTCCTCCAGTTTTTGGTTTACCTAGTATAGATGCAACTGTACCGTTGTCTTTGTATAATTTGACCCATCTGTATAAAGTTGCAATACTAACATTTTCTTTTAGTGAAACTTCTTCAAACATTTTTTTATTTGTCTTTTCCTTTAAAAGTGGTGAAATGATTTGAAATCTTTTTTGTGCAATATTCCACTTTGATTCATTTAAAATTTCCAAATTATGTGCTTTTTCAATTTTTTTATTAATGGGTTTTAAATCATTAATATTAATTGAAAACAACTCATTAGTCTTAACGCTTTCTACTGTTAAAGAACTTATAGAGTCAATTCTAACAATAATTACCTCTTTGTTCTTAAAAAGAAATTTTTCTCCTACATTTATAAAGTAATATGACATTTTAAATCCAAATTTTAGAGTTCATATTTAATTTTATATTTAAATCTGCTTTTATCTCTTTAGCTAAAACTAAATACCATAATAAATATAAGGTTTCAGCTTTCCTCTCTATATTATTACATAATTTATCTAATAAAATATTAGGAGTACATTCTTGTGTGTTTTTTACTGTTTTTTTTATTTCCTCTAAATCTTTATTGGATAAAAAAGAAATTACACCACCAGAGTGATAATTAAAACTATATCTAAGCAAGAACTTTACATTTTCTAAATATGAACTTCTAATATCTATTTCTGTTAAAATTAGAAATTTGATATTGTTTGCTTTACAGAATTCTCTAGCAGCTTCAAACTTATATTTGAATTTATCGTGATTTATTAATAAATCGTTTGAGTATTTAATTTCAACAATTTCTTTTCTCCCATTTTCATATTCAATATAAAAATCAGGCACATAATATTTTTTGTCATTGCAATAATAAATTTTAATTGGTTGATGACAATATTTTACCACTTTATCTTCAAATTCTAATAAAGAAATAAAATCTCTCTCTAAAGATGATTCAAAATCAATAGTATCGTTATTTTTTAAACTAACAATACTACCAGATAGTGAGAATTCTTTTATCGGAATATTACGAGATTTTTTAAAAGAAACCATTACTTTTTTTGTTAAGTAATGTAAATTTAATTCATTTTTTTGAGGATTCTCATTTACTTCTATGAAATTTCCGCCTTGATTCTTATTTACTTCCATTTTTTACAGCGGTGGAAGTTATCCGCAACCTGGAGAAATTTCTTTGGCACATAATGGCGTTTTGTTTTTGGATGAATTACCCGAATTTAAACGAGAAGTTTTAGAAGTTATGCGTCAACCTTTGGAAGACAGAGAAGTGACAATCGCGCGAGCCAAATTTACCATTACGTATCCATCTTCATTTATGTTGGTGGCAAGTATGAATCCAAGTCCAAGTGGGTTTTTTAACGATTCGAAAAATTCAAATGGTGCTTCTCAAATGGAAATGCAGCGTTATTTGAGTAAAATTTCTGGACCTTTATTAGACAGAATCGACATTCATATTGAAGTTACTCCAGTACCTTTTGAAAAATTATCGGAAACTCGAAAAGCGGAAAGTAGCGTGGAAATTAGAAAACGTGTCACAACCGCTAGAAATGTTCAAACTCAACGTTTTGAAACCTACAATCACATTCATTATAACGCTCAAATGAGCAGTAAATTGATACGAGAATATTGTGCTTTGGATGAAGTTTCACTTCAACTATTGAAAACCGCTATGGAACGTTTGAATTTATCGGCGCGTGCTTATGATAGAATTTTAAAGGTTTCCCGAACGATTGCCGATTTAGAAAATTCTGAAAATGTATATTCGCATCATATTGCTGAAGCGATTCAATACAGAAGTTTAGATCGAGAAGGTTGGTTAGGATAATTCCGATTTATTGGTTTTGTTTCCAATAAAAATTAAAGTTCCCATTATAAATAAGAAAAACAAACTGATTAATACAGAGTTGATTAGAACTTGCTGATAGCCAATTGTAGTTACATCAACAAAAGGATATGGATAAAAGCCTGAAAAATGACCTCGTATGATTATAAATAAAAGATAACCAATTGGATACCAGAGCCAAATTTTAATATTCTTAAACTGTAAATTGTTTTTTTCTCCGAATTGTATCCAATACAACAATACAAAAAGCGGAATTACAGAGTGTAACAGCTCATTAATAATCATTTGAAATCCAGTTGGTTTCCAAGTGCTTCTTAAAATAAATTGATAGATTAATCCAACAACTAAGATAAATGCGGTAATAGCAGTTAATGCTTCTTTGTTTGATAATTTTGAGATTTGAGTTTTCTTGAACAAAGAAATTCGTGAAGTAAAATATAAAACAACTAATAAGTTGGTTAGAACGGTGAAATAACTAAAGAATCTAATAACGGTTTCAGTAACTTCTGCTTGTCTGTTTTCAATAGCTAAATAAAATTGCCCGATGATGGAAAACCAACCTAAAATAAATCCTGTTATATCAATGTAATTTCTCATAAAATTGTTGTTTTTCAGTGAATTATGTAAGTGATAGTATCAAAAGTACGAAACAAAGTTTAAATATTGTTATCTAAAAACAAGTAATATTTTTTATGTCGAAATATGATAAAGTAATCTTAAAATTGAGGAAATTAAGACTTTCAAAAACTAATTTGACTATTTTTGTGGCACAACATTCACTTCTTATGTCATTTAAAATAAAAATTGCACCTCAATTTAAGGTGTGTCAAAAATTAGTTCTAGTTTCTGTTTTAATTGGTTTTTTAGCCTCGTTTTTAGCAGTTTCTTTAAAGAAAATGACAGAACATTATGAAGATATTTTTTTCTTAAAGGCAATCGAATTTAATTTTTTATTTTTTTTATTTCCTCTTTTTGGATTAACGATTATTTACTTTTTACGAAAATATTTGTTTAAGAATAAAGAAAACAAAGGGATTAAGGAAATTTTTGAATGCACGGAAAGTCCAAACAAAAATTTACCTGTTTTTAAAATCCCATCGCATTTTATCAATGGATTTTTCACTGTAATTTTTGGTGGTTCAACAGGTATTGAAGTCTCAACCGTAGTTTCATCTGCTACAATTGGATCCGTAGCACAACGAAAAGCGAATTTTCTACAAGAATATAAAACTGAACTAATTTGTGCCGGAATCGCAGCCGGAATTACCGCTTTATTTAGCAGTCCAATTGCTGGAATTTTGTTTTCTGTGGAAGTCATTTCAAGAAAAATAAATAGAACTTTGTTGTTCACTAATTTCATAGCCGTTTTTGTTGCATCTGCATTAGTTTATGTTTTAGATGAACCAACTTTATTTGCCATTAAAATAAGTACTTGGCATTTTTACGCCATTCCGTATTTTATGATTTTAGGCGTTTTGGCTGGAATCAATTCTGTTTTCTTAACTAAAAGTGTGTTATACTTCAAATCTCAATTCAATAAAATCGAAAAAAATCAGAATAAAGTTTTAATCGGAACAATACTTATTGGTGGTGCAATTTTACTTTTACCAACATTGTACGGCGACAGTTATCACGGAATTAAGGAAATATTAATTCATCCAAATACGAGTTTCTCACTAAAATTCTTCCTTTCTATCTTTGGGATTTTATTATTAAAACCGATAATTACAGCAATCACTTTAGCTTCTGGTGGCGATGGTGGTGTTTTTGCGCCAAGTTTAGTAATTGGAGCATTTTTAGGTTTTTTTGTGGCGACATTTGTAAACACATTTTTCAATGCGAATGTGTTGCCAATTAATTTTATCATTATTGGTATGGCGGCGTTGTTGAGTGCTAGTATTCATGCACCATTTACGGCTTTGTTTTTAGTATGTAGTATTGTAAATGATTATACTTTGTTTATTCCAATATTGTTGGTTTGTTTGATTTCAAAATACACAGCGAAATATATTTTTCCTCATACTGTTTATAGTTTTAGTTTGAATCCAGTTAAAGCGTAAGTATGCCTATTCAAAAGATAAAAAGAGGATATAGAAGAACGAGATATATCTTTTACAAAGAAACTTTAATCGATTTTAAAGAGCATTTTTGGTCGTTTGTGGGTTCGTTTTTTGGAATTGGAATTATTGCTTATTTACAAAGTCAGACTTTAGAAACTTCTGATTTGGTTTTTCTAATTGGTTCTTTCGGAGCCTCAAGTGTTTTGGTTTATGGAGTGATTCAAAGTCCGCTAGCACAACCTCGAAATTTAATTGGTGGACATTTGGTTTCAGCAATTATTGGTGTAACGGTTCAGAAACTAATTCCAGATATTTTGTGGATTTCCGCACCATTAGCGGTTTCGCTATCCATCGTTTTTATGCAAATTACGAAAACACTCCATCCACCAGGTGGCGCAACAGCTTTAATTGCAGTTACAGGTTCAGTTGCGATTAAAAAAATGGGATATTTTTATGTGATTTCACCTGTTTTAAGTGGTGTTTTAATTCTACTTTTAGTTGCGATTATTTTCAACAACATGACTTCCAACAGAATTTATCCTGTGAACAAAAAATTTGGAAATATGAGAAACCGAATCCTGATATTTCCAAAATATGAAAAAAAGAAATAGTTATTCAAAAACCCCATTTATTTTTGATAATGGCATTTTTGAATCAAAAATTAGTTTTGATACATCTTTAAAAGCGGTTCCATCTTCATTTAAAACGCCATAACCTTCAATTAATTTGTCGCCGTCAAGCTTAAAAGCTACTTCTCTAACGCTTTCTTTTCCTTCTGATTTAAAAGTATATTTTCCTAGTAAAATTCCGTTATCAAATTTTCCAGAGAATTTTCCAGAATTTCTATCTTTTTCCGCTAATTGATACGTTAGATATCCTTTAATTTCGTCTCCATTTTTTTCAATTACAAAAGTAATTAGGTTTTTTTCATCATCAAAAAGATAGTTACCCATCACTAACGAATCTGCTTTTTTTTCATCAGATTTAATCGCTTCAGGTTTTGCATTTTCTGTTTTTTCTTCTTGGTTTTTACAATTTAGCATCGTTAATGTTGTAAAAAATAATACGGCTAACTTCTTCATATTTATGTTTTTAAATGTTAATCTATTTTTTTGAATACTATTTTTTTTCCGGATGGATTTGATAATATTAACCTATTTTCTCCAATAGTATAACTTGTAATATTTTGGAGTGTATTTATGAATTCTGTTTCTTTATAAAAATTATCGCACATCATTTTAGTGGAAGCAAGATTGATAAATCGAAGTTTCTCTTTTTCAAAAAACAAAGAACCATTCATTTGATTACAACCTGAAAAACCTGAAAATTTATTTGTGCTGGCATTAATTTCTATCATTGGGAATTTTTTACCAAAATCTTCAGAGCTAATTTTTTTACCATTCAATTCTTCTAAAACCCAAATATCATGCAAACGATAATCTGTAATATATTGTCCGCAACCCTTAATTTTATAAAATTCAGAAGCTTTATTTTTTTTAAATTCTACAGAAATGGTATACGGAAAAATTTCTCCAGACATTTCATTTTCACATTCTTGGTGAGAAATTTGAATGTTAAACTGCGCCGATTCGGTTTTGATTTTATATAATTTCACATTGCTATCCATAGCAAAAACAGGCTCGGAGTGAGGCATTATAATTGAATCTTCTGGAGTTTTATAGACAATTTTATCTTTTGAAATAGAAATGTTCCAAAATGGTTCCGTTCCGTTAGCTTTAAAATAAACGGCTTTCCCTGAATCAGTTGAATTAACTTCAGGAGTAGTTGAAATCGAAACCGTTTTGCAACTCAAAACAAGTAGAAATATAATTCCGAAATAGATTGACTTATTCATACCGACAAGTATAAATTATTTTTTGATTTTTTTGAATCGCATCATAGGAATATCTCCTTTGTTTAAATAAAGTTTTCCTTCCGCATCAATATAATAATGGTTAACTTCTTTCATCATTTTTAAGAAAACTTGTTCCCCGCCACCTTCACAATATCTCATTGTCATTGGAAAATTTTCACCAAAATTAATGGTTTGCCCTACTAAAGTGTATTTCGTGCCAAAACCATTACAACCTGTAGTTCCGTTTACTTCATTTTTTGAAGTATTAAAAGTAATTTGTGGTTTGTTTTCTGGAAATAAACCATCAAAAGCAATTTTTGATCCAGTAATATATTCTAATTCCCAAGTTTCATTTGATAAAGGAACTGTGTTTTGTAATGCTGTGCATCCGGTCATTACTAATGCAAAAATGCAAACTAAAAGTTGTGTGTAGCTTTTCATATCTAAGATTTTAAGATTGAAGTAAATATTATGATGAATTAAAGGTAATGAAAAATATTTAGCTATTTAAATTTGTAAGATTATTTGTAAGTTAAAATACATCCATTAGAGTTGTAATTTCGTATATAAAAGTATGAAAAAACACCAACTATATTTCTTGCTTTTACTTTCGTTTCCTGGCTTTTTAGTTGCTCAGAAAATTGATAACATGGCATCTTTTCGTGATATGAATGCCAATCGTTATTTTCGATTCAATTATGATAATGACTATTTTGCTTCAAGAGATCAAGATTATACTCAAGGTTATAATTTCGAATTGGTCTCACCAAATTTGCAAAAAAATCCAATTAATAAAATACTTTTACATTCGAAAAACGCTGAAAATAAATACGGAATTTCCATTGAACACATTGGCTTCACACCATTTAATATTAAAAGTCCAGAAATACAATTTGGCGACAGACCTTTCGCTTCTGCAATTATGCTGAAAAGCTTTGCTATTGCGACTGATACCATTCGTAAATCACGATTAGTTTCTTCATTCAATATTGGATTAATTGGTCCGGGTGCTTTTGGAAAAGAAATGCAAGTCGCCATTCATGAAGCAACAGGAAATACCATTCCTGAAGGCTGGCAAAATCAGATTAAAAATGATATTGTATTGAATTATGAAGTCAGTTACGAAAAACAATTGTTAAGTTATCGTAATTTGTTTTCGCTACAATCCAATACCAGATTACGTTTAGGAACTTTATTTACCAATGCTGGTTTCGGTTTGACTTCTACTTTCGGAATTGTGAATTCACCTTTTTCTTCATCAAAAAATAAAAATAGATTTTCGATTTATGGATTTGCTCAATCTATGGTGAATGTTATTGGTTACGATGCCACATTGCAAGGCGGAATGTTTAATAAAAAAAGTCCTTACACAATTTCAAATAACGAATTAGAACGCTTCACTGCTCAAGCTAATTTTGGAATTATTATGCAAACTCGTACAATGTATTTTGAATATTCACGTTTTCTAATTACAAGAGAATTTGAAGTTGGAAAAAGTAGTAAATGGGGTGGAATTAAAGTTGGTTTTCGTTTTTAAAATTGGTAAAATCCAATTTCAGATTCTACATAATTACTTTCACTAACGTGTATATTTTAGTATATTTGATTTTATGAAGAACTTTGTTGAAAACGATTCGGTTGTTAGAAAAATTTGGGGTAAAAGCGACACCATACTTTTTATTTTTGCAGGTGCTTCTGCAGAATTTGCACTTAATAAAGCAGTTGATTGGTTATACTTCACGGGGAAATTACCTTCGGATCCTTTAGGAAGACTTTTTTCCACAGTTCGTTATGCTAGAAAAATTGTTTTTTCTTCTATGGATGATGCGAATGCTGCAATTGATATGATGCGAAAAATTCATTCCGCTGTGGAACAAAATAGAGGCGATGTGATTCCAGATTGGGCTTACAGAGATGTGTTGTTTATGCTCATTCATTATTCTATAGCGGCTTACGAATTATTAGAACAGAAATTAAGTGCTGCCGAAAAAGAAGAAGTTTACAATGTTTTTTATCGTGTTGGAATCAGAATGGGATTGAAGGAATTGCCAGAAACCTATATTGATTGGCTTCCAGTAAGAGAATCGCATTTAAATAAAAATTTACAGAAGAGTAATTTTACTACCGATTTATTCAAACAATATCGTAAACATTTGGGCGCAATGCGTTATAACGTTTTGATTGAAGGTCAGAAATTAGTCGTACCAAAACGAGTAAAAGAACTAATGCATTTTAGCAGTTTTTCACTAATTACACCTCTTGTTCCGATTTATAAATTTAGTAAATTGATAAAAATGGACGGATTTATAAAAAATATTCTACTTCCATCAGATTACAAAGCACAAATTGACGAGTTAGATATTCATAAAGATTAATATTATTTTTTAGGTTTCGAGCCCATATAAAAAGTCAATTTTGAACCTGAAGTAATATCTTTGTGTTTGATAAATAAATTACGTAACACTTTTCCGTTTAAAACAACTTTTTGAATATATACGTTTTTATCACTTTGATTCACCACATCAATTGTAAATTTATTTCCGTTTTCTAAGTTCAAAACAGCATTGTTAACCGATGGTGAACCAATTGCATATTCTTCTGAACCTGGAGAAACGGGATAAAATCCTAAAGAAGAAAAAATATACCAAGCACTCATTTGTCCGCAATCATCATTTCCACCTAAACCGTCTGGAGTGGGTTTGTATTGCATTTTCATGATTTTTCTTACTTGCGATTGTGTTTTCCAAGGTTCGTTTGTCCAATTGTAAAAATACGCCACATGATGTGCAGGTTCATTTCCATGAACATAACCGCCAATTATTCCTTCTCTTGTAATATCTTCCGTTTCCGCAAAGAATGAATCGGGTAAATGCATAGAAAATAAAGTATCTAAACGAGACGAGAATTTATCTTTTCCACCCATTTTTTCAATCAATTCGGTTGGATTATGAGGTACGAAAAAGCTGTAATTCCAACTATTTCCTTCAATAAATCCTTGTCCGTGAGTAGACAAAACATCAAAGTTACTTTTGAAAGTGCCATCCGCTAATTTTGGTTGCATAAAACCGGTTGTCGCATTGAAATTATTCTTCCAATTTTGAGAACGATTTATAAATTCAGTGTAAATATCTTCACGATTTAATTTCTTAGCTATTTGTGCAATACACCAATCGTCATAAGCATATTCTAATGTGTTTGAAACAGAAATGCCGCTTTTTTCAGCAGGTATAAAACCTAAATCCATGTAATAACCAATGCCTTCATAGTTTCTGTGTTTAGCTGTTGTTACACAAGCGTCTAAAGCTTCATTTGGATTGCCTTTATAAACATCTTTTAGTATCGCATCAGCAATCACAGAAACGCTATGATAACCGCTCATACACCAATTATCATTTCCATAATGCGACCAAATTGGCAACATATGCAACGCACTTTGATTGTAATGCGTCATCATCGATTTTACCATATCATTATTGCGTGAAGGCTGAATTATATTAAAAAAAGGATGCAAAGCGCGATAGGTGTCCCAAAGTGAAAACGTACTATAATTGGTAAAATCTTTGGCAGTATGAATTCCTTGATCTAATCCTTTATATTCTCCATTTATATCCGTGTAAACGGTTGGGTTTATAAAAGTGTGATACATGGCCGTGTAGAAATTCGTTTTAGTATCTTCCGATGCGTTTATAGTAACTTTATTTAGTTCGGAATTCCATAGTTTTTGAGCATTGGTTTTTACTTTTTCGAAATTCCAATCTTTAATTTCAGCTTGCATATTTTCCAAAGCATTTTCCTGACTTACAGAGGATAATGCAAATTTAATTTGAATTTTTTCTGCTTCATTTGTATTGAAATCGAAATGCATTCGGATGTTTTTTCCAGCTATTTCTGGAAAGTTTTTAGTTTCATCAAATTTTCTCCAAAAACCTCTATAGGTTTGTTTATCATCATAATTTTTTTGTCCGTAATTGGTAAATGGTTTTGAAAATGACATTGCAAAATAAACTGTTTTGGTTCGTGCCCAGCCATTTGTTTGTCGATAACCCGTTATTAAAGTATCATTCACCACTCGAACATACGTCCAAACGTTTTTCTCTTTATAATTATAAATTCCCGACATTAAATCCAATATGATATGACTTTCGTCAGATTTCGGAAACGTATATTGATGCATTCCAACTCTTGTAGAAGTAGTCATTTCAGCTAAAATATTATCATCATCAAGTTTGACTTTATAATAACCTGCTTCAGATGTTTCATTCGCATGTGAAAACGCAGAACGAAATCCGCTTTTTGGCTTCGCTGCAGTTCCTGGATTTAATTGCAGTTTTCCAATTGTTGGCATGATTAGAAAATCGCCCAAATCAGAATGTCCAGTTCCACTAAAATGAGTATGACTGAAACCAACAATAGTTTTATCTTCATATCTATAACCAGCGCAATATTTGTACACATCGCCATTATACTTTCCGTTTAATTCATACGAAATAGTATCTGTTTCAGGACTTAATTGCACGGCTCCAAACGGAACTGTTGCTCCAGGATAGGTATGTCCCATTTTTTCTGTACCAATAATTGGTTTTACATATTTTACCAGATTTTGTTGCGCATAGTTTGTAAAATAGGATAGTAGTAGTATAAGTATTGGTAGCTTTTTCATGTGATTTTTTAATTTTATAGTTTTCAGAATAATCAAAGAAATAATTATTCTATATCTAATTGCTTTTTTATTTTATTAGTAAGTTTAGCTTTAACCAAATCATAAGATTGGTTGATGAATTTTTCCCAATCCGAATGTTTCATTCTGGTAATATCATCAATATAAACCCATTTGTATTTGGCTACATAAGGTGCTGGTTTAAATCCAGGTAAAGTGGAAATTTCTTCAAATTCTTCGTCGGTAACTTTAAAAGAAGCGCTAGTTGGTACTTGATCTAAACCAATTACACAAAACATTTTTCCTCCAATTGAAAATACTAAATCGTGACCCCATTTTATGTCTTGAGTCGCCATTGGCAAGGATAAACATAAGCTGCTAATATCTTCGATGTTCATTTTATATCTTATTTGTATTTATCGTTTAAACCCACGCCTTGTAAAATCAAGGGTTTTATTTTCTCGATGCGTTTTAGCTTTGTAGCTTCTTGTTTGGCTTCGCTGATGTAAACTATATATTCTTTTTGTTTACCAGGTGTCAGTTTATCAAAAGCAGTTTTCAAGGATTTGTTATTTTTGAATTCCAATTCTAATATTTCCGAAACTGGTACAGCCACAAATTTTTCTGGCGATATTTTTAAACCTTTTTTTTCAATTTCAATGGCTTCATAAATGTATTCTGTAATTTTCTTTTCGTCAATTTCAGCAATAGAAGTAAAGCGCCATTGACGCAATGATTTGGTTTTGCCTTCTTGTGCATTTACCAAAACGTTGTATTTATCTTCTAGAAATACACCATTATAAAACCAAAGCATAAAATAGTTTTTGAAACCGCCATAACTCACCACATTTTTACCATTATAAGTAAACACTTCAGCACCCCATTTTATGGTTTTTTCTAAAGGGAGTTTGTTAATGATGGAAGCTAGAATTTCCATTTCTTCCATCCATTTTGTGTTGTTTTGCATTATTTTATTTTTTTGAAATTAAAACTATAAAAAACATTAATCGAAAAGACAATTAATGAAATTATATTAATTAATAGAATAATTTCATCCATATTTGAATTTATGATCAATACCGAAATTAAAAGTATTAAAGTGTGTAAAATAGAAATTTTAAACGATGTGCTTTTCTTTAAAAGAGTAATTAAACTATAACAAACAATATAAAAAGTTAAAACAAAAATGAAGTATAATTTTATGTAAAAACCTAATTTATCTACCCAACTCCAAGAGATTGTTCTGTTAAAACCACTTGGTAAATTAATGATATATAATGCTAAAATTATTAGCGTTATTAGAAACATTCTTTTAGTAAATAATAGTTTTATTTGATTCATTTAAAGTTCAATTTTTATATTCGTAAATCTAAAAAAAAATCCCCAATTATCGCTAATTGAGGATTTTTATATTTATCTGTTATCTTTGAAAGCACTTCGACTCCGCTCAGTGTGACAAATCAAAGAACTAAAATTAAGATTTATTTTCTTTGTTGAAGTAAACCAAGTAGTAATACATTTGTTTTTCTTCGTCCCAACCTTTTTCTACAAATTTCTCCGCACTTTCAGGATTAATGAAATCTAATCTAATTTGTATGTTGGTGTCTAATTCAATTGTGTTTTTTAGTTTTCTACGCACATCCGTTACGGCTGCATTCGCGATAGGGAAACTAGAAATGTCTTCAATACTATATTTCGCACCTTTGTCGACTTTATAGTTCTTGAATTCTGGTATCAAATCCGGATTATTGATGACATCATTTAAGAAAGCGGTTTCTTCAAATTCGTCGTTTTTTGCAAAGTGATTTACGGCTCTGTTCATAAACAAAACTTCTTCTTTTTTGTCTTCTGCTGGCAAAACCACTTCTTTAGCGAAATCTTTACAAAACTGTAAGTATTTTTTAGTCATAAATGTTTCATCTTGAAATACATCTACACTTAAAAAATGCTCTAACCAGTAACGCGCATCGTATCTGTTGCTGTCAACCGTTAAAATTTTATAACCTTCTTCTTTTTTGTAATTGAAAATCAAACAACCTTTATCTAACTTGTTTAAGTTGATTCCGTCTTGTAAAATCATTTCTAAATTACTTCCATTTTCTTGAAATTGTAAGAAGTCGGTTTTGATTTCACTTTTGAAAATACCAATCGCATCTACCACATTATTATCAATAGAAACGTTCGTTAAATAAGCAATATAAACTTCTCCGCTTTTAATGTGTGGATGATTTGATTGCTCAAATAAATGCTGTGTAATTTTTTTAGATACGTTATGAATTTCGCTTGGTTTGTTGAAAATTTCCGTTGCCAAGTTAAACATTTCATTGTATTCTAAGTCTACATCATGTGCAAACTGATAGTAGTTTTCTTCTTTTTCACGAAATGCCTTAAAGAAATATTCCTTTAAAATTGGCATAATTTCATCATTCAGCGAATACGGATTTTCAGAAAGAAAAATTTGTTCTTCTTTATTTTTATTACCAACTCGGTGTATAGAAAGATTTTCTACGTGTGTATTAAATAAGTTTATCATTTTTTTGGCCCCACCCGGCCTCCCCAAAAGGGAGGAGAGTTTTACGGGTATTTTTTTTAGTTACTTTATTTTGTTTCCTTTTGAGAGTTTGGGTGTTTTAATTCCAATTTTCTTCAAATCCAGGATCGTCATAAGACTCAT
This sequence comes from Bacteroidota bacterium, assembly GCA_040385445.1. Classification (GTDB taxonomy): domain Bacteria; phylum Bacteroidota; class Bacteroidia; order Flavobacteriales; family Flavobacteriaceae; genus Flavobacterium. The sequence continues at coordinate 54,486 of JAZKHI010000027.1, forward strand.
TATCGCCAAACATATCTAAATCATCTTCATCTAAATCATCTTCGAAGTCGTTAAATAAGTTCTCGTTATCTAAGTCGCCACCTCTAAAACCACTTGTTGTAGCTTCTTCAGGTAAAACTCCGTGAGAGAATAATAAGGCAGGATAAATTACTTCTTCTTTATTTTCTTCAATTGCAGCTAATTCAACGAAAAATGTCCACATTGAAAATAAATCGTAAACGTAAACTAATTTGGTATTTTGTTCGTGTACTAAATCGTCTAATTTATATTCGGCCATTGTTTTTATTTCACCCGGAATATCTCCTGTGTCAAACATCGGAATTCCATCTTCTTCATGCCAAGCCCAATCGTCTCCACAAGTATAAAAAGCACCAACTTCAGTACCATCAAAACCAAAAGCATTGACTAAAGCGTTGTGTAAATCTTCTAAAGTATCTTTTGCATCGATAGCAATATCTCTAAAAATATCTTCTTCGTTGTCTAAAATGGCTCTAAACTTATAAATCATAATATGTAATTTTAAAAGGCAAAAGTACGTAATATTTGAAATGTTTTTTACTCTAAAAGCAGATTGTTAATAAGATTTTTTTAATGCTTTTGTCGCAAAAACAAACCATAAAATAAAAGTGAATTCAATAACACGTTGTATCAAGCCTTTATAGTCTGAATCGAAATTATTGAAAAGAATAATTATAAAAAACAAGCTGATTAAAAATAAGAAGATACAAGCTTTATAAAAAAAGGTGTCGCCAAATTTTTTAAAATCCATTCCTACGAATAGCATCGCAAAAGGCATAATTAGGTAAGTAATTGAACCTGATAAATTATGAATAGCCTGTGAAATTGTTGGATTAATGAAATTCGGATTACAACCCGCATCGCAATTAAAAATCGCACAAATTAGAGTTGCAAACGAATAGCTAACTAAAATTAAAATACATGCAATTGTTTTTAAATTTGATTTTGGAGTTTTAGAATTAAAATACAGCACGAAAATTCCAGTAAAAATAGCACTCGGAATGTATCCAAAAAATCGCAACTGAAAATTATATGTGGCATCAACGGCATACGATTCTGAAATAAGATTACTAATATGACTATAATTTGGAAATAAATAACCGCCAATAATGGTTGTAATAATAAAAAGTAAGCAACCAATTATACCAAAGTTTCTCATAAATTACATTTTGTTTTTCGCAATCTTGTTGTGTGTTTCATTTATAACTCCTAATGCTGCAGTGCAATACCAAACGGTTAAATCGGCTTCAAAAATTTTGGCTTGAACGGCTGGATCAGAATTGACTAATTTTTCCGCTTCTTCAATTGTGCTACAATTAAAAATGAAAACACCTCTATAATTTTTGTCGTTTTTCATAAATGGTCCAGCCACAACCAACTTATTTTCATCTGCTAATTTGTTGATATTAGCCATATGACCTTCAAAAAGTTTTTTTCTTTCTTCTGGAGTTGCCGTTGTGTTTGTTCCGGTCTTTAAAATACAAAAAACATAGGTTTTCATGCCGTTATCGTCAGCATCTAATTTTTTGGCTAAAGCTTCGTCATAATTGGTTTTTTCTTGTGAAAATCCAACTTGATTGAAAGCAATAAATAAAAGGATAAATAGTATTTTTTGCATGATTTTTAGTTTTTAAAAAGATAAAGGTAATGGATTTACAATTCAGATGCAAAATTCTACAATTCGGTACAATACTTTTTTAGTTGACTATCGATTATGACAACTTTGCTTCATCAAAATCAATATATCATGAAGAATTTTATTATCATTTTAGTTACACTATTCAGTTTTACCACTTTTTCTCAAACTAAGATTTCAGGAAAAGTAGTCAACAAAAAAAATGTTGCTATGCAAGGCGTGAATGTTTTTATTGACGGCACTTACGATGGCGCATTAACCAATGAAAATGGCGCATTTAGTTTCGAAACAGATGCCAAACAAAATCAGGTTTTGAAATTTACCCTGAATGGTTTTTTAGATGTTACTGAGAATATTGTAATAGAAGAATATGTGAGTCGAGTTTTTACACTTTTTCAAGATATGAATACGATTGAAACCGTTGTGATTTCTGCAGGAACGATAAAAGCGGGAGATAATAGTAAAGTTACGGCTTTGAAACCTTTAGATATTGTTACCACTGCTGGTTCTTCTGGCGATATTGTAGCGGCTTTGGAAACCATGCCAGGTGTAAATGCGGTTGGTGAAAGTGGGCGTTTATTTGTTCGTGGTGGAGATGCTGGAGAAACACAGACTTATGTTGACGGAATTCGTGTAGCGCAACCATATGGCGCTTCGCCGAATAATGTTCCAACTCGTGGCCGATTTTCTCCTTTTTTATTTAAAGGAATTACGTTTTCAACTGGTGGTTATAGTGCCGAATTTGGCGACGCTTTATCAAGTGTGTTATTGTTGAATACGGTTGATGAACCCGCGCAAAACCAGACAGATATTTCAATTATGTCGGTTGGTGTTGGACTAGGGAAATCAAAGAAATGGAAAAACAGTTCGATTACGTTTAACACGAGTTACATCAATTTGAAACCATATTATTTGATTACTCCACAAAGTTTAGATTGGAACAAAGCGCCAGAATCTATGGCTGGTGAAACGGTTTTCAGAACTAAAATTAAAAAAGGGTTGTTAAAAGTGTATGCCGCTTTTGAAAATTCTTCAATGAACTTAAATCAAAAAGATATTAATTATACAGACAAGATTAAATACGGATTAACGAATAATAATTTTTATATCAATTCGGTTTACAAAGGTGATATTGCGTCAGCTTTGCAATTACAAACTGGTTTTAGTTTTGGATATGGAAACAATCAAATCGGAATTAATGCTGATAAATTGAATAATTACGAACGAGCTCTGCATTATAAATTGAAACTGAGAAAAACGTTTTCAAATATGTTTAAATTGAATGTTGGTGGTGAGTTTTTCCACACGAATTTCGATGAAAACTATAAAGATTTTTCACAAAACAGATACGATTATGGATATCAAAATAATACGGTTGCACTTTTTACAGAAGCAGAAGTTTTTTTATCTCAAAATTTAGCTTTCAATTTGGGTTTGCGTTCTTCAAATGCTTCAGTTGTGGATGAATTTACTATAGAACCAAGGGTTTCTGTTGCTTATAAAATTGCGAAAAAGAGTCAGCTTTCCTTAGCTTACGGAAGTTTTTATCAAACCGCAAATCCTGATTATTTAAAGTTCACTCAAAATTTAAAATATGAAAACACCAATCATTATATTTTGAATTATTTATACAACAATAACGGGAAAATGTTTCGTGCAGAAGCGTATTTTAAAGACTATTCTAATTTGGTTAAATTCGATTCTAACACATCTAGTTTTACGTCTAATTTCAATAATAACGGATTGGGTTATGCAAAAGGAATCGATTTATTTTGGCGTGATAATAAAACCGTTAAGCACTTAGATTATTGGGTAACGTATTCTTTTATCGATTCGGAAAGAGATTATAAAGATTTCGAAAAACAAGTCACTCCAAGTTTTATTGCGAATCATAATTTTTCCATTGTAACTAAATTTTGGGTAGATAAATTGAAATCGCAAATTGGATTAACGTATAATTTTAATTCGGGTCGACCTTACGATAATCCAAATGAAACGGAATTCATGAATCAGAAAACCAAATCGTATAATAATTTTAGTTTGGGTTGGTCGTATTTATTATCACAACAAAAAATCTTATATCTTTCTGTCTCTAATTTATTAGGTTCGGATAATGTTTTCGGATATCAATATGCGAATTCACCTGATACAAATGGAACTTTTCAAAGACAAGCCATCACACAATCGGCAAGTCGTTTTTTCTTCGTTGGTTTCTTTTGGACGATTTCCGACAATAAAAAAGCAAATCAATTGGATCAACTATAATTTTTTGATTAGAGGTTTTGAATTTGATTTTTGCCATTGAAAACATTTATGAAGCAATAATAAAAAATGTAACTTTTATTACATAAAAAAGCATTTGATTTTTATATTTTTGCTCCAAATTAAAAAATACGACAATGTCAAACGAAATAGAAAAAGTAAAATGCCTTATAATAGGTTCTGGTCCTGCAGGATATACTGCTGCAATTTATGCGGCTAGAGCTAATATGAATCCGGTTTTATACCAAGGAACACAACCAGGTGGACAATTAACAACAACTAACGAAGTAGAAAATTTCCCAGGTTATCCTGATGGAGTTACTGGACCAGAGATGATGGTGCAATTACAAAGTCAAGCACAACGTTTTGGAACTGATGTTCGTGATGGTTGGGCAACAAAAGTTGATTTTAGTTCAGAACCTCATAAAGTTTGGATTAACGAAACTACAGAAATTCACGCCGATACAATAATTATTTCTACTGGAGCTGCTGCAAAATATTTAGGATTACCTTCAGAACAACATTATTTAAATACTGGTGGTGGTGTTTCTGCTTGTGCAGTTTGTGATGGATTTTTCTACAGAAATCAGGAAGTTGTAATTGTTGGAGCAGGAGATAGTGCTTGTGAAGAAGCACATTACTTATCTAAATTATGTAAGAAAGTAACAATGTTGGTTCGTACAGATAAATTTAGAGCTTCTAAAATTATGGCAGAACGTGTTCAAAACACAGAAAATATCGAAATTTTATTAAGTACTTCTACAGTTGAAGTTTTAGGTGACGGACAAGTGGTAACTTCTGTAAAAGTTAAAAATAATGTTACCAATGCAGAACATGAAATTCCAGCAACTGGATTTTTCGTAGCCATTGGTCACAAACCAAATACAGATATTTTTGCTGAATATTTAACTTTAGATGAAACAGGTTATATTGTAAATGTACCAGGAACTTCTAAAACAAATGTACCAGGTGTATTTGTTGGTGGAGATGCTGCAGATCATGTTTACAGACAAGCGGTTACGGCTGCTGGAACAGGTTGTATGGCTGCGTTAGATGCAGAAAGATATTTAGCAAGTAAAGACTAAATTTTTATTTCAAAATAATACTAAAATCGGATTTTATATCCGATTTTTTTGTTTTAAGCCTCAGCTTGGCTCGATTTTTGATATCTTTGTAGAAGCAAAATTTACAATGAAACATACAGTTTATTTATTACTTTTATTCTTACTTTCTGGTTGTGCCCAACAATTAGTTTTTGAGCGCAAACAATACAATTCTTCATATAGTCCAAATTATACAACGAGTTATAATTCGGCAAATATTAAAATGGAAGTTTTAGAGGCCAAAAACGATGATCATATAAATAAAGTCATTTTTGAAAACATTAAAGAACTTTCTAGCTTTATTGATAGTCAAAACTTAACTATTAATAATTACAATCAATTGACAAAAGGTTTTGTTGATACTTATAAAAACGCCAAAAATAAAACACCTGGTAGTAATATTAAAAACTGGGAATTTGAATTAGAATCGAACATTGAATTTGAAACGGAAGAATTTGTAAATATTGGTATTAATTATACTTCTTCTTATGGAGATGCTTCTGGTTTTGGAGGAAAACGCTCTCTAATTTTTAACAAACAAACAGGAAATCAATTAAAATTAGATGATGTTTTTTTAAATACAAAAGCCGTTTCTAAATTAGTGGAAGCTAAATTCAGAGATAAATACAATGTAAATAATGCTATTCCTTTAAATCAACAAGGTTATTGTTTTGAAACAGGTTCGTTTTATCTTACCAATAATGTTTTTTTTAATATCGAAGGTGTGAAATTCTTATATAACATCAACGAAATTTCTTCATACGATAAAGGTTCGTACGAAGTATTTTTAACGTATCAAGAAATTGATAAATACTTATTAATTAAATAAATTTTTTAATTTTCATCATAAATCCTAAATGGATGCCTTCATGATAATTATTAAATTGAATCGCATCATTTAAATTCTGTAAAGAAAATCCTGTTTTGGTTTCGTAAGGTGTATATTCTTGAAAAACACCATTTTCATAATCTGAAATCGTCTGATTCATCGTTGAAATTAATAAACTTTTAATTTCATTCACTTCTTCTAAAGTTGTATTTCCCGTTGGAACAGAACCATTTTGGTATTTAGCAGTCATTTCATCGGTTACATATCTTGGTAAACCCGAAAGTCTGTAAATTAATCCTTGTTGCGAAACAATAATATGCCCAATATTCCAAATCAAATTATTGCTCATTCCTTCTGGAATTTTGTTCAGTTGTTCTAAAGAATAATTTTCTAAAAATTTCAAATAAGTAGCCCTGCTTGTTTTCCAAATTTTAAAAGTTGCTTCCATGTTGTTTATTTGTTTCCGTAAATTTATTATAAAAAAATAACTTTCTTACCTTTGCACTTTAAATTTATTATGCGAAAAATATATTATCTCGCTTCTTGCGATACCTGTCGAAAAATAATTAAGTCGTTACCTTCAAATGCAAATTTAGAGTTTCACGATATTCGTCAAAATCCAATTACGGTTGCAGAATTAGAATTTATGCACCAACTTTCTGGAAGTTACGAAGCACTTTTTAGTAAAAAAGCCCAATTATACAAAGAAAAAGCCTTGAAAAACATGACGTTAACAGAAGAAGATTATAAAAACTATATTCTAGAACATTATACTTTTTTAAGTCGTCCAGTGGTGATTTTAGAAAACGAAATTTTCATTGGAAATAGTCAACCTAATATTTTAAAATTGCAAAAAGCACTAAGTAATGAGTAGTCGTTCTTGGGCATTAGTTTGCGCTTGGATTGTAGCCATTATTTACGGAGTTACGTTCACCATCGCCAAAGATGTAATGCCAAAGTATATTGATGCTTATGGTTTTATTGTGTTGCGAGTTGGTGGTGCAACTTTACTATTTTGGTTGGTTTCATTTCTTGGTCCAAAAGAAAAAATTGCCAAACAAGATTTCCTTCGAATTGCTGCTTGTGCTTTTTTTGGAGTCGCTTTTAATATGTTGACATTCTTTAAAGGTTTAAGTTATACTTCGCCAATTATGGGAGCGGTTTTAATGGTAACTACACCAATGATTGTGTTGATACTTTCTTCCATCATTATGAAAGAAAAAATGCAATCTAAAAAAGTCATTGGTATTCTTTTAGGATTAGCAGGAACTATCACATTAATTTTATACGGAAAAGCGCTAAACAACGCACCAAATGCCACTTTAGGAAACTTATTAGTTTTTGTAAATGCGGTTTCATATGGTTTTTACCTAATTTTCGTGAAGAAATTAATGGATAAATACAATGCGTTTACGTTTGTGAAATACATTTATTTATTCGGGTTTTTTATGGTTTTACCATTTGGATTTAGCGAATTACAAGTCGTAAATTGGAATGAAATTCCTTTAAGTATTAGTCTAAAAATTGGGTTTGTGGTTATCTTTTCTACGTTTTTCACGTATTTGTTAAACTTAATCTCGATGCGAAATTTAAAACCAACAACAGTTGCAGTTTTTATTTATTTACAACCTTTTTTCGCTACGATTTTCGCTATTGGTTTAGGAAAAGATAATTTGAATACTGTGAAAATTATTTCGGCGCTATTGATATTTGTTGGTGTTTATTTGGTGATTCAGAAGAAAAAAGTAATTAGTAACTAAATTCAAATATGAAAAAAATAATTGTTTTTATAATTGTTCTGTTATCTATAAATAGCCTATTAGCACAAGAATGTAAATGTGAGAAAAATCATTGCACTAATGATTTAAAACCTTATTCGCTTTACGATTTAGGAAAAGGAAATAAAATTGCATTATGTGGTTACGCAAATGAAGATGATACTTTTTCAGGGTTTGTATTAACAGATTGTAATTCTAAAACCAATTTTAATTTTTGGGAAGATACTGAAAGATGTAGTGTTGAGCAAGATATTGATACTTTAGTAGTCCAAGAATTTGCATTTCTTCCAATAGATAAAGATGAATATCAAATTGTTGTTTGGCATATTTATAAATATTGGTATAATAATAAAGAACTTCAACAACAAACTTTTTTAAATCCAAATTTTCCGAAATATAATCAGAAACAGATTGAAGATATTATCAAACAATATCAAAATTATAAAAACAAATTAGACGATAAAAGTATGATATTAGTAAATAAGCTTTTTGTTTGTGTAATTTCTGGAAGTGAAGAAGCTAGAAAACTATTTGAAGAATTTTTTACCATTCATAATGGTTTAGATGGTGCTTTTTATGAAGAGTATCATCTCTTAGAGAATTTGCTTATAGAATGGAATCTTCGTACAAATTATAAACAATAAACTTCTACTTTAAAATTATTATCTTTACACTCTTTTATAAAAATATATGATATTATCAATGACCGGTTTTGGTAAGGCAAGTTTGCAATTATCAACCAAGAAAATAACAGTTGAAGTAAAATCTTTGAACAGTAAAGGACTCGATTTAAATACGAGAATGCCTTCTATTTATAGAGAAAACGAATTGGCTTTAAGAAATCTTTTGGCTCAAAAGCTAGAAAGAGGAAAAGTCGATTTTTCTTTATTTGTTGAGGTAACTGGAGAAGAAACGTCTTCAAAAATAAACGCGCCAATTGTAAAAGCATATATTGCTCAAATGAAAGCTATTTTACCAAATGCTGATGAAACAGAATTGATGAAAATGGCGGTTCGTATGCCAGATACGATGAAAACCGAGCGTGAAGAAATTGACGAAAACGAATGGCAACAAATTCAAACCGTAATTGACGAAGCGATTGAAAATATGTTGTCTTTCAGAACTTCTGAAGGTGCTTCTTTAGAAAAAGAATTCACTTTACGTATTGAAAATATTAGAAGTTTCATGAATCAGGCTTTGGCTTTAGATCCAGAAAGAGTAACAGCTATTAAAGAACGTTTGCAAACCGCTATTGACGAGTTAAAAGTGAATGTAGATACGAATCGTTTTGAACAAGAATTGATTTATTATTTAGAAAAATTAGATATCACAGAAGAAAAAGTACGTTTGACCAATCATTTAGATTATTTCTTACAAACTTTGAATGGAAGTGAAGCTAACGGAAGAAAATTAGGATTCATCACTCAAGAAATGGGTAGAGAAATCAATACCATGGGTTCGAAATCGAATCATGCCGAAATGCAAAAATTGGTAGTAATGATGAAAGACGAATTAGAAAAAATTAAAGAGCAAGTATTGAACGTTCTTTAAAGCTATATGCCATAAGCATTAGGCTCTAGGCAAAAGTTAAATACAGAATTTCAAGCTTAAAGCGAATTGCTTAAAGCCTAAAGCATAAAAACAACACAATGAATCAAGGTAAATTATTAGTATTCTCAGCACCATCTGGATCGGGAAAAACAACTATAGTAAGGCATTTATTAAAGCAAGAAGATTTAAATTTAGAATTTTCAATTTCTTGTACGACTCGTGAAGCACGAGGCGAAGAAGTTCATGGAAAAGATTACTATTTTATTTCTTTAGAAGAGTTTAAAAAACATATCAAAGCAGAAGATTTCGTAGAATGGGAAGAAGTGTATAGAGATAATTTCTATGGCACTTTAAAAAGTGAAGTGGAACGCATTTGGTCAAAAGGAAAAAACGTCATTTTCGATATTGATGTAGCGGGCGGATTACGTATTAAATCGAAGTTCAAACAAGAAACATTGGCAGTGTTCGTAAAACCACCAAGTATCGACGAGTTAAAAATCAGATTGAAAAAACGTTCTACAGAAAGTGATGATAAAATCAACATGAGAATTGCAAAAGCATCAGTTGAATTAGCTACTGCGCCGCAATTTGATACAATTATAAAGAATTACGATTTAGATATTGCAAAGGTTGATGCGTATAATTTGGTAAAAGAATTTGTAAATAGATAATATTTGTAGAGACGCGATTAATCGCGTCTCTATCAATAATTTTCAAAATCCAAAAAATGAAAATAGGTTTATATTTCGGAACGTTTAATCCCATACATATTGGGCATTTAATTATTGCCAATCATATGGCAGAGCATTCTGATTTAGATCAAATTTGGATGGTCGTAACGCCACACAATCCGCATAAACAAAAGAACACGTTGTTAGACGATTACCATCGTTTGCATATGGTGCATTTGGCAACAGAAGATTTTCCGAAAATTAAACCTTCGGATATTGAGTTTAAATTGCCACAGCCTAATTATACGATTAATACGTTAGTGCATTTACAAGAGAAACATCCTAATTACGAATTCTCACTAATTATGGGCGATGACAATTTGAATTCGCTTCATAAATGGAAAAACTACGAAGCTATTTTACAACATCATCACATTTATGTGTATCCACGATTAAATGCTGGAGAAATAAATGAGGAATTTGTCAATCATTCAAAGATTCATAAAATTGATGCACCAGTTGTGGAATTGTCTTCGACTTTCATTCGCGAAAGCATTAAAAACAATAAAAATGTAATTCCTATGCTACCTCACAAAGTTTGGGAATTTGTAGAACACAATTTGTTTTATAAGAAGTAAAATTATTCTATGAAATATTTTGTTTTATTAGCTTTTCTAATTGTTTCGTGTAAATCAATAGAACTTAATGGTTTGGCAACTAACGCTAAAGATGGAGCTTGTATAATTTCTGATAATCAAGTTTACATTGTTAAAAACATTGATGTTTGGCAAGATTCAATAAACAATAAAAAAGTAGAAGCTATTATTAAAGTTAAGAGAGTTTATAATACGACTATTTACGATTTAAATAATAATGGAGAAATGAGTCAAGGTCGACTTGGTAAAACTATTGTAGTGAAATTAAAAGATATTAAAATAGTACAATAACAAATCTCTTAACATTCCTTTATCATTTGTTCGAACGATTCTTTTGTAAATTTGCTGAGATGCTGAACTAAATTCAGCATGACAATATTTATGATAAATTTCGAATTATACAATCCTACCAATTACATCTTTGGTAAAAATCAGATAGAAAAATTAGCCTCATTAATTCCATTCAATGCCAAAGTTTTATTGGTTTATGGTGGTGGAAGTATTTTTAAAAACGGTATTCACACGCAAGTGACAGAAAACTTAAAAGGTTTTGAGGTGATTGAATTTAGTGGAATTGAACCGAATCCACGTTTTGAAACTTTAATGAAAGCGGTGGAAATTATTCGTAAAGAGAAAATCACTTTTATTTTAGCCGTGGGTGGTGGAAGTGTGATTGATGGTGTGAAATTTATTTCAGGAGCGGTAAATTATGAAGGAAATGCCGTAGATATTCTTAAAAACAGAATTTTGTTTAAAGATGTTTCCAAAGTAATTCCATTCGGAACGGTTTTAACGTTACCAGCAACAGGTTCTGAAATGAATTCTGGAGCTGTAATTACCATTGAAGCGACTCAAGAAAAACTAACGTTAGGCGGAAGTGCTTTATTTCCTCAATTTTCGATTTGTGATCCAACCGTAATTCAATCGTTACCAAAAAGACAAATTCAAAATGGAGTAGTAGATGCTTTTACGCACGTTTTAGAACAATATTTAACCTATCCACAAGATGCGTTATTGCAAGACCGAATCTCGGAAGGAATTTTACAAACTTTAGTAGAAATTGGTCCGAAAGTTGTCGAAAATCCAACAGATTATAAATTAGCTTCGAATTTTATGTGGTGTGCAACCATGGCGTTAAACGGATTAATCCAAAAAGGTGTGACTTCAGATTGGGCAACACACATGATTGGGCACGAATTAACTGCTTTATACGAAATTGATCACGCGAGAACATTAGCCATCATCGGTCCGAACTTATACCGAGTAATGTTTGAAACGAAAAAAGAAAAATTAGCGCAATTTGGAGAAAGAATCTTTAATTTAACTGGAGATTCAACAGAAGACGTTGCGGAGAAAGCAATTGAAAGATTAGTTTCATTCTTAGAAGAAATGGGAATGGAAACCAAATTATCTCAAGCCACAACCAATTATGATGATACCGCAAATTTTATCGTAAAACGTTTTGAAGAAAGAGGTTGGAAAGCTATGGGCGAAAAACAAAACATTACTTTAGATAAAGTAAAGGAAATTGTGGAGTTGAGTTATTAAAAAAGAGCCAAGTAAAAAGTAAAAAGTAAAAAGATAAAAGTAAGAGGAGAAAATCTTCGTGACTTTGTGTCTTCGTGCCAAAAAAATAATAAAAAAAGCGTCCGGGAACTTAATCTCGTGACGCTTTTTACAAACTAAACTAAAACTACTAACTATTTTTTAAACTCTAAATTTGTTTTGGTTCTTGCGGCAGCATTTCTCATAATCGGAATAAAGCCTCTTCCAACAAATTCATAAGTTGTTCCACTTGATAAGTGATATAATCTTATTTTACCATCGTTAATTACGGTAATGTTAAATCCTTCATAATCATTACTATTGTAGTAAAGATTCAATTTTTTTGTATAATAATTACCAGATACATTCTGAATGTTATAGTTTCCGGTATAATCCCAATAAATGTCATTCACATTTCCAATCATATAATCTTGTGATGAACGAAACGTGTCGTTACTTCCGATTACAAATTTCAAATAGTTCTCGGCATCAAAAACATTCGGATTTCCTGTTGCACTCGTGTATACTTTTTCCCAAGCTACATATTCTTGTAAGAAATAATGCATGTTGTCGTAAAACACTCTGTCATAATCAAATGAACTTCTTTGGTAACCAATCAAATAATATGCCGTATTTGTATATGGATCTACTAATTTAATTTCATTGTGAGAAACCTGATATACATCTAACTCATAAAATCCATAAATATTGTGATAGACACGAACAGAATTTGAAGTATAATTATAATATCCAATATTTACACCATAACCATTTCCTGTACTTCCAATTCCTACTAAGTTATTATTGGCAAATAAATCACCTCCTAAAAAAGAAACTGTAAATGCTTTTGATAAAAAAGGAACGTCTCCACTTCCTGTTGTTCTATTATAATCTACATACCATAAATCATAACTTTCCATCAATTCAGGTAAACTAATATTATCCTGATAATCATTTATTACTACGTCAGTTGTACAAGACTGTAAAGTGAAGAGTGAAATAAATGCAACTATAAGTAATTTTGCTCTCATGATAAATAATTTTTAAGGTTATAAAGTACATTCCAATAGCCGTGCCAAAAAAGTTCTATTCACAAATCATTAACAAGTTTGACTTGTTTTTTCATCTGGATTTTTTTCTTAAATGCTTATAAATTAGGTAATTCAGATACTAAGAAAATTATCATTAATTTTTGAATTTGCACTTGTAATTGAAAAAGTGTATTTTTGAGGTTCATTATTTTAGAATATGGAAAACAATAAAAAATTTGCAGTTATAGGTGGCGGAAGTTGGGCAACAGCAATCGCGAAAATGTTATGTGAAAATCAAGAGAAAATCGCTTGGTATATGCGTAGCACCTATGCTTTAGAACATTTAAAACACCAAAAGCACAATCCAAATTACTTAAGTTCAGTTGCTTTTGATATAGATAAATTACAGTTAACAAACGATATTAATGAAGCGATAAAATTTGCTGATATAGTTATTTTTGCTATTCCATCTGCTTTTTTAAGTGGAGAATTAGAAAAAATGACGGAATCTTTAGAAGGAAAAACGGTTTTTTCTGCTATTAAAGGAATTGTTCCAGAAACTAGTTTAATTGTTGGGGAACATTTTCATACTAAATTTAATATTCCTTACGAAAATATTGGAGTAATTACTGGACCTTGTCACGCGGAAGAAGTAGCGTTAGAACGTTTATCGTATTTAACAATTGCTTGTTCAGATGAAGAAAAGGCAAAATATTTAGCTAAAAATGTTTCATCTTACTACATAAAAGCGAAAACGTCTGATGATATTATCGGAACAGAATATGCTGCAGTTTTGAAAAATATTTATTCAATAGCAGCTGGTATTGCTCACGGATTAGGTTATGGAGATAACTTTCAAGCGGTTTTAATGAGTAACGCCATTCGCGAAATGAAAAAATTCATTAAAAAAGTACATAAAATGAAACGTAATATTAACGATTCGGCTTATTTGGGCGATTTGTTAGTAACTGGATATTCTGTCTTTTCAAGAAACAGAATGTTTGGTAATATGATAGGGAAGGGCTATACAGTAAAATCCGCTCAAATGGAAATGAGTATGGTTGCTGAGGGTTATTACGCTGTCAAAAGTGCTTATAATTTAAATTTAGAATACAAAGCGAAAACACCAATTATTAATGCAGTTTATCAAATTTTATACGAAGGAAAAGATGCGAAAAGTGTATTTAATAAGTTAACAGAGAAGTTGGATTAATAACTAAAGAGCCAAGTAAAAAGGCAAAAGTTAAAAGTTTAGTTGTCATTCTGACGAAGGAAGAATCTCTTTTTATATATGAATAAAATATTTTTACTATTTCTTTTTTGCTCACATTTTATGTTTTCTCAACAAGAAGATGACGTAAAATGTGGTTGGTATGGGAAAAAAACAGTTGCCGAAAGAAATCAAATGTTTCCATTCAATACAGCTAAAAAAGTAGTTTATATTTCCTTTTATGGTACCGAATTAGGTTTTGATCAATATTTAGATGAAAATGGTAAAATAATTTCTAACGATTCTTTATTAGATATTCATTTAAGCAAATTAGCTGTAAAAGTTTTTCATTTTAAGTATAGCAATAGTAAATATTATGCAAAAGAGTTTGTTGAGTTAAATCAAGTCCAAATTGATAATTTAAGTAATTTGGCTTTTAACTTTTTAATTAAAAAGCGACCTGAAAACATGATGATGTATCAAGCAGGATGTTATACACCTAGAAATGCCATTTTGTTTTTAGATAATGAAGAAAAAGTTATAGCATATACAGAAATCTGTTTTGAATGTAGACAGTATTATTCTGATTGGGATGAAAAAACTTTCGATTCTTTAGTTGGAGTGGAAGCTTGTGACGATGTTTTTATAATATTAAAACATTTTTTTAAAAATACAGGAATTAAGTATGGTATAACTGAAAGATAATTTAACTCCAAACTTCAAACTTCAAACTCCCAACCAAAAATGCACTTCATAAACGTCATTCTTCCTTTAAATCTTGATAAAACGTTTACGTATTCCGTAAATGTGGAAGAATACAAGTTTTTACAACCTGGAATGCGCGTTACGGTTCCGTTTGGGAAAACAAAAGTGTACACGGCTTTAGTTGTTGATAAACACACCAATCCGCCAGAATTATACGAAGCTAAAGAAATCAGTCAAATTATTGACGAAACGCCAATTGTAAATGACATTCAATTGAGACATTGGCATTGGATTGCGTCGTATTATATGTGTTCGATTGGGGAAGTTTTTAAATCAGCTTTGCCTTCTGGATTGATTTTAGAAAGTGAAACCATTATTTCATCTTCGCACACTGAAATAGATAAAAACGAAGCAACCGACGACGAATTCTTAGTTTTAGAAGCGTTAGAGAATAAATCTTCGATAACTATTTCTGAAATTTCTCAGATTTTAAATAAAAAAAATGTAATTCCGATTATTCAAAGCTTGCTAACCAAAGGTTTGTTGCAAATGCAAGAAGAAGTTCAGGAGAATTACAAACCGAAATTGGTAAAATACATCAAACTACAAGATGAATTTTTACAACAAGAACGTCTGCAAGAATTATTAGAGATTTTAGGAAAAGCAAAAAAGCAAAAAGAAATTGTTTTGTCCTATTTTCAATTGCAAGCGACAGAAAAAAAGCCAATCACATCCAAATTATTAATTGAAACTTCTGGAGTTAGCGCTGCGGTTATCAAATCGTTAGTCGACAAACAAATTTTCGAAGAATATTATATCAATACAGACCGAGTTTCGTTTGAAAAAGAAGAAGATTACGAAATTCAGTTAAGTACTTCTCAAACGACTGTTTTAGAAAGTATTAAAGAAAAATTTCAGCAGTTTGATGTCAATTTATTACACGGAGTTACGGCTTCTGGTAAAACGGAAGTCTATATTAAACTCATAGAAGAATTTTTACAACAAGACAAACAAGTCTTATTCTTATTGCCAGAAATTGCTTTAACGACACAATTAGTGCAACGTTTATCGGCGTATTTCGGAAATCAGATTGCTGTTTTTCATTCGAAATATAATTCTAACGAACGTGTTGAGGTGTATAATCACGTATTGCAAAACTCTGAAAAAGCAAAAGTTGTTTTAGGTGTACGAAGTGCTTTGTTTTTACCCTTTTCAAACTTAGGTTTAATTGTGGTGGATGAAGAACACGAGGCGACTTACAAACAACAAGATCCAGCGCCACGTTATCACGCGAGAGATGCGGCGATAGTTTTAGCAAAATTCCATAATGCGAAGGTGTTGTTGGGAAGTGCAACGCCTAGTTTAGAATCGTATCATAACGCAAAAACCGAAAAATATGGCTTAATTGAATTGTTTACACGATTTAATAATGTGGTTTTACCCGAAATTCACTTAATTGATTTAAAAGATAAATATTTCCGTAAACGAATGGATGGCCATTTTTCCGATGAATTATTGGAAAGAATGCACGAAACTCTAGCGAATAATGAACAAGTTATGTTGTTTCAAAATCGCAGAGGCTATTCGCCATATATTGAATGTACTACGTGTGGTCATGTGCCGCAATGTCCAAGTTGTGATGTGAGTTTAACGTATTACAAATACAAAAATCATTTGAAATGTCATTATTGCGGACATAGCATGGCGAAACCAACGCATTGTCACGCTTGTAATTCGTTGGATATTTCTGCAAAAGGTTTTGGTACGGAACAAGTCGAATTAGAATTGATAAAACTATTTCCAGACAAACGGATTGCCCGAATGGATCAAGACACCACTCGCGGAAAATTTGCTTTCGAGAAAATGATTGATGCGTTTAAAAATCAGGAAATTGATATTTTAGTCGGCACACAAATGCTAGCCAAAGGTTTAGATTTTGAAAATGTGACTTTAGTCGGAATTCTAAATGCAGATAATTTATTAAATCAACCTTATTATCGAGCTTACGAACGTGCGTATCAAATGATGGTTCAAGTTGCTGGTCGTTCTGGAAGAAAAGCGAAAAAGGGAAGTGTAGTCATTCAAACTTACAACCCGATGCATAATACGATTCAGCAAGTGGTGAATAATAACTATTTAGGGATGTTTAACGAACAATTATACGAAAGACGTAATTTTCAATATCCGCCATATTTCCGTTTGTTACAAATTCGATTGAAGCATAGAGACTACGAAAAACTTCGTGAAGGCTCAACTTGGTTGTATAATGTGTTGAAGCAAGCCATTCCAGTTCCTATTTTAGGTCCGGAAGAACCAGCGATTAATAGAATTAGAAACGAATACATCAGAACAATTCTTATCAAAATTCCGAATACGAACAATTTAATACAAACAAAAAAACTTATCAAAAAAGTATTGATAAGTTTTGAAGCGACATCGCAGTATCGTTCTATAAAGACTACAATAAACGTAGATTATTAAAATAAACGTCAGTTCGAGTGTTTCGATGAAGTATGAATCGGAATGTATCGAGAACCGTCTATTTAATATCCTTCTAAAATTGTAATAATTTCTTCTTTTTTGTTTCTACTTAACGGAATTTTTTCACCGTCAATTTCCACTTGCTTGCTATTAAAGCGTTCTACTTTATCTAAATTGATAATGTACGATTTGTGAATTCTTAGGAAATTATCTTTAGGAAGTTCTGTTTCGAAAGCTTTCATCGTAGATAATACTAAATGTGTGTCTTCGTAAGTCACTACCTTAATATAATCTCCAAAAGCTTCTACCCATTTAATATGAGAAGTGTATACTTTTATTTTCTTTAGATTACTCTTGATAATTAAATGCGGACCGTGATCGTCATGAATTTGATCATGTTTCAATTGGTGCATTTCCAAAGCTTTTTTTACAGAAACTAAAAAGCGTTCTTTCTTAATTGGTTTTTGTAAAAAATCTAAGGCTGAATATTCAAAAGCTTTTACGGCATAATCAGCTTTAGAAGTTATAAATACAATTAATGGCTTTATTTTTAATCCATCAAGTAAATCAAAGCCAGTAATATGTGGCATTTCAATATCTAAAAAGATTAAATCTACGTGATTATTTGTGATATAACTTTTAGCTTCTAATGCATTCGAAAAATCTCCTCCTAATCTTAAGTTAGTATGTTCAGAAATTAATTTAGCAATAGTAATTCGTTGAATTGAACTGTCATCAACAACAATAGTATTTAACTTCATAGGCTGTAGGGATTAATTAAGTGATAAGATTCTATCATTTAATTTTAATTAACAGGATAAAAATAAGAAAAATATTGAGAATAAACTAATATTATGCTAAAAAAAAATACTTATTATAGGATTTGTAAATTAAATATAATTGTATATCTTTGCACCCAATTTAAAAAATACGTACAAATGAAAAATTACGAAACTGTTTTCATTTTGAATCCCGTTTTATCTGATGTTCAGGTAAAGGAAACAGTAAGCAAATTTGAAGATTTTCTTACTTCTAAGGGTGCTAAAATGGTATCAAAAGAGGATTGGGGCTTAAAAAAATTAGCCTATGAAATCCAACACAAAAAAAGTGGTTTTTACCATTTATTTGAGTATCAAGCTCCAGCTGAATTAATCATTTCTTTAGAAACTGAATTCAGAAGAGATGAAAGAATCATGAGATTCTTAACTGTTTCTTTAGACAAGCATGCAATTTCTTGGGCTGAAAGAAGAAGAGAAAAATTAAAAACTAAAGGTAACTAATCATGTCGATAGCTAACAACGGTAAAAAAGAAGGAGATATCAGATATCTTACTCCTTTAAACATTGATACTAACAAACAAAAAAAATATTGTCGTTTCAAAAAATCTGGTATCAAGTATATCGATTATAAAGATGGTGACTTTTTATTAAAGTTTGTAAACGAGCAAGGTAAAATCTTACCAAGACGTTTAACTGGTACTTCATTAAAATTCCAAAGAAAAGTGTCTGTTGCTGTAAAAAGAGCACGTCACTTAGCTTTAATGCCTTACGTGGCGGATTTATTAAAATAATATTAATCATTTGTTGGTTTTCGTTTAGCGGAACCTAACTTATATAAAAAAAGGACAACAAAATGGAACTAATTTTAAAACAAGACGTTCAAAATTTAGGTTTTAAAGATGATGTAGTAACTGTGAAAAACGGATACGGTCGTAACTTTTTAATTCCTCAAGGAGCAGCTATTTTAGCTACTTCTTCTGCTAAAAAAGTATTAGCTGAAAATTTAAAACAAAAAGCTCATAAAGAAGCTAAAGTTGTTGCAGATGCGAAAGCAACTGCTGAAGCAATCAAAGCTTTAGAGATAAAAATTACTGCAAAAGCAGGTGGTGAAAAATTATTCGGATCAATTTCTAATGCTGATATCGCGCAAGCTTTAGAAGCAAACGGACAATCAATCGACAGAAAATTTATTACTTCTGGTATTGTTAAAAGAACTGGTAAATATAATGCTACTATCCGTTTACACAGAGAAGTAATCATTGAATTACCTTATGAAATTGTTGCTGAAAAAGCATAATTTTATTTAAAATATTTCTTTAAAAAGCGTTGCAATTGCAACGCTTTTTTTATTTTTACGAAACCTTAAGTTTTTAAAACGAAATCGCATTTAAAATAGTTTTGCAGAAATATGAAATATACCCGATTAACAAAAGAACAATTAGAAGAACTTCATCCTGAGTTTATTAACTTCTTAGCTACTCAAACTATTGATAAAAAAGAATGGGACGATTTAAAAACCAATAAACCAGAAATTGCTTTACAAGAAATTGATGTATTTTCAGATTTAATTTGGGATAAAGCCATTACTAATGTTCGATTTATTGATCATTTTTCTAAAAATCATATTTTCCTTTTTAAATGTCATGATGATTTATTAGAATCATTAATAGTTCAAACTTCAAATGAAGAAATTGATTTCTTTACTACAGAAGGTCTAGAATGGTTAGGGAATAATCTTTTTAATGATGTCGTCTCTATTCAAACAGGAAAAAAAGAAGTAGCCGAAAATCGTAATGAAGAAGTTTTTAAAATTATTCAAAACGGTGGAATCATCAGTAAAGGCGAACTATACATCAAACTAATTGCATTAATAAAAGTATCGTAATATGACTGTTTTAGAAACAATTCAATCATTAAGAGCGGAATTAAACTTACATAATTACAATTATTATGTTTTGGATAATCCAACTATTTCAGATTTCGATTTCGATACCAAATTGAAACAATTACAAGATTTAGAAACTGCAAATCCCCAATTTTTCGATGAAAATTCTCCAACAGAACGAGTTGGTGGAACAATTACCAAAAATTTCAATACGGTTGAACACGAATACAGAATGTATTCGTTAGACAATTCGTATTCCAAAGAAGATTTGTTAGATTGGCAAATACGTTGTCAGAAAATTTTAGGCGATGTGCCTTTAGAATTTACTTGCGAATTAAAATATGATGGCGCTTCAATTAGCATTACATACGAAAACGGAAAACTAGTTAAAGCCGTAACGCGTGGTGATGGTTTTAAAGGTGATGACGTGACGAATAATATCAAAACAATAAAATCTGTTCCGTTGCAATTAAATGCTGGATTTCCTAATAAATTTGATATTCGTGGTGAAATTATTTTGCCATTTGCTGGATTTGAAAAAATGAACCAAGATTTAATTGAAATTGGTGAAACGCCTTATTCAAATCCAAGAAATACGGCATCAGGAAGTTTAAAACTACAAGATAGTGCGGAAGTTGCGAAACGTCCGTTAGAATGCTTGTTATATAGTATGATTGGAAATAATTTACCAATCGAATCGCAATATGAAGGTTTAGAATTATCTCGAAAATTAGGTTTTAAAGTGCCTAATCAGAGTAAATTAGCTAAAAACATCGATGAAGTTTTTGAATTCATTGAACATTGGGACAAAAACCGCCATAATTTACCTTACGAAACAGATGGTGTTGTAGTTAAAATTAACAATATTCATTTCCAGGAAGAATTAGGTTATACGGCAAAATCGCCACGTTGGGCAATGGCTTATAAGTTTAAAGCAGAGCAGGTGAGTACGATTTTACAATCGATTTCGTATCAAGTAGGAAGAACGGGAGCAATTACACCTGTAGCGAATTTAGAACCAGTGCAATTGGCTGGAACCGTTGTGAAACGCGCTTCTTTACATAATGCAGATCAAATTGCGAAATTAGACATTCGTGTTGGTGATGAAGTTTTTGTAGAAAAAGGTGGTGAAATTATTCCAAAGATAATTGGTGTAGCCAACAGAGGAAATCAAGGAAATCCAACGGTTTACATTACAAATTGTCCAGAATGTAATACTGAATTAACAAGAAGTGAAGGCGAAGCCAATCATTATTGTCCGAATTTTTATGGTTGTCCGCCACAAATTATCGGAAGAATTCAGCATTTCATTACCAGAAAAGCCATGGATATTGAAGGTTTAGGTGGTGAAACAGTGGCATTATTATTTAATGCAGGTTTGGTTCATAATTATGCCGATTTATACGATTTGAAAAAAGAACAAGTGGTTGTTTTGGAAAGAATGGCGGATAAATCTGCAGATAATCTGATTTCTGGTATAGAGAAGTCAAAAGAAATTACTTTTGATAGAGTTTTATATGCATTAGGAATTCGATATGTTGGTGAAACTGTTGCAAAAAAATTAGCCAAACATTATAAAAATATTGATAACTTAGCGAAAGCTGATTTATTAGATTTAGTTACAGTTGATGAAATTGGGGAAAGAATAGCGCAAAGTGTGATGGATTTCTTTCAAAATTCAGAGAATAAATTAATCATAAACAAGTTAAAAGAAGTGGGAGTTCAATTTGAATTGAATGAAGTTTCGACTTCAGTTTCCAATGTTTTAGAAGGTAGAATTTTTGTAGTTTCAGGTGTTTTTGAAGTTTTCTCTCGTGACGATTTAAAAAAAGCGATTGAAGATAATGGTGGGAAAGTTGGAAGTTCTATTTCTGCGAAAACAAATTATGTGATAGCTGGCGCAAATATGGGCCCGGCTAAATTAGAAAAAGCGAATCAACTAAAAATTCAAATTATTGACGAATACCAATTTCAAAAAATGATAAATGAGTAAAAAAACTATTTTATATGCTTTTATAGTAGTTTGTGTTTTGTATTTTTTTTCTTCACTATTGCATTTAGATAGTTTAGAAGTTCTTACTAAACCTTTATTTTTACCAATACTTTTTATTTATTATATAAAAAAGGTCAAATGCAATTTTCAGAATAGAGTAGTAGTTAGTTTTATATTTTATTATATAGCAGAAATGTTAGTTTTGAAAGATGGTAAAGAATATTACTTAATATCGGTTGCGTTTTTTTTAATTCCTTATCTTATTCTATTGTACTTTGCAGTCAAGGAGTTGTTGCAATTATTGAGGGTGAGTTCGCTTAATAAAATTAACTTTTCAATCATTTTTGTATTAGCTTTTTTAGTCTATTTGTATATAAGTATCATCTTAATAATTGATACTGAATCCGCTTTTGAAAAAATATTATTGTATACCTATGGTTTTGTTTTACTCCTTTTAGGTGTTTTAGCAATTACAACATATGTTTTAAAAAATTCTGTATCCAATCTTTTCTTTGTGATGACAATAATTGCATTTATTGTATCAGATATGTTTTACATTTTTATAGTAAAAATTGAATACAATTGGGTTTTTAAATCAGTTAATTTGATAAGTCAACTTTTATCTTATTATTTTTTCGTAACTTTCTCCTTGCTTAGAGTAAAAGGTAAATAATGAAAAACAATATTCAGGGTTTATTGAAGCGTGATTTAGAGGTAATTCCTTTAATAGCGTATTTTATTTTCTATTTCTTATATCTTTTATTTGATAGGATATTAGAACAGCCGGATTATGCAGTTCTTGTAAAGCCTATAATTATTCCTATTATTGCTTTTTTGTATTTATCTAATAAGAATAGTAAACGTACTTTGCTAAATATCATCTTATTAGTATTAATTTTTATATCAGACAATTCCACACTATTAGAAATAAGAGCATTTCATGTTTATGCGACAATAATTTATATGCTAAGTATATATGTGTTATTTTATTATGCAGTTTTAGACATGAAGTATTGTGTGAAAAAACAGCTAAATAAGAATATAGCTGGTATTGTAATACTTAGTATTTTCGGAATTATTTTGTTCTATTGGTTTTTAACTTTTAAGCCCAATGATAAAATTGCAGAAAAATTTATTGTATTCGAATATATGATAGTTTTTTTGCTTTTGTTTTTATTAAGTTTTTTTAATTATGTTCAGCAAAAATCAAGAAAGACAAAGTATTTATTTTTAACCATACTATGTATTTTCTTGTCGGAACTTTGTTTTTCAATACATCATTATTATAATGGTCATATTGCTTTTAAATACCTGATTTGTATTGTCGAAGTACCAGTTTACTACTTCTTATTGAAATATTTATTAAGGAGAGATAAGGAAGTTATTGAACAATAATATTCTTTTCTTGACTAATGTATTTCGAATCGTCACTTAAATAAAAATCGATTCTACCTAAGTTTATTCCGTAAGCGCCAACTTGGTTTACCACAACTTGTTTACCAACTTTGTTCTTTTTGATAATTGGTTTATCTAAAAAAGTATGTGTGTGACCACCAATAATTAAATCGATATCTTGTGTTGATTCAGCTAATTTGATATCTGAAGGTTTGTTTGGCTCATTTTTGTAATCGAATCCTAAATGCGATAAACAAATGATTAAATCACATTTTTCCGTTTCTTTTAATGTTTTAGAAACATCAGTAGCTACTTCAATTGGATTGTTGTAAACGGTTTCTTTATATAATTTTTTGTCAACTAAACCTTCCAATTGAACGCCTAATCCGAAAACACCAATTTTAATTCCGTCTTTTATAAATGTTTTATATGGTTTTACAATTCCATTCAACACTGTGTTTTTAAAATCGTAATTAGCAGAAACAAATTCAAAATTAGCATGTGGTAATTGTGCATAAAACCCGTCAATACCATTGTCGAAATCATGATTTCCCATAGTGGCTAAATCATATTTCATCATGCTCATTAGTTTAAATTCTAATTCGCCACCATAATAATTGAAATAAGGTGTTCCTTGAAAAATATCTCCAGCGTCTAACAATAAAACATTAGTTTCTTCTTTTCTGATTTTCTCTATTAAGCTCGCTCGTCTAGCTACACCGCCCATTGCTGGGTTTTTGGGATGATTTTCAGGAAACGGATCAATATGACTATGAACGTCATTCGTGTGTAAAATAGTAATTTTACGCTCTTTTACAGTTGTAAAACTAGATAGAGAAACGCCGCTAAGTGTCACTAAAGCTGAAGTGGCTGCCGTGTTTTTTATAAAGGTTCTTCTTTTCATAGTAAACTTATTCTTTAATAATTCTTGGTAAATTGGACGCTTCAATAGATTTGTATTTATAAAAATAATCGATTATTACATTTCTTATTTTATAATTCAAATCATAAGTGCCTTCGTTTTTAAGAAAAAAGGTCATGTTGTCGCCGCCATTTGCTAAATAATCAGAAGTTCCAACATAATAAATCTTGTTGTTTTCAATAGGTTGGTCTTTAAAAAGAACATTGGTAATCACATTTTCTTTATTCAAAATGATTTTTAATCCATTCAAAGGATGTGCTTTTCTTTCTGTAACAATATGTTGTGCCATAACTTTAATTTGCTCACCTTTTAGAGCTACAACAATTAAACTGTTTTCAAAAGGCATCACTTCAAAAGCATTTCTTTTCGTAATATTTCCTTTCGGAATTATAGAACGAATTCCACCATTATTTAAAAGTAAAATATCTATTGATTTACCTTGTTGTTTTATGAAAACAGGATTTCCTAATTCCATACATGCATCCGCCATAAAATTCCCAATGTTGGTTTGCCATTCACCTTTATTTTTGTCTAAAGTTTCTGGGCAATAGGAAATCACACTGTCTAAATCTTTGTTAATGTGATTTCTATATGGTGAGATGAAAGAATCGATATTGCTGTTTGTAGCGTAATTTTTATTGACTTCAATCTTTTTTCCTTCAACTAAATAATTGTTGTATGATTTCGTCTTACAGGATGCTAAACTCAATAATGTTAAAGTTGTAACAAAAATTGTGTAAAGAAGATTAGTATTTTTACTTTTGAATGTCATATATTCCAATAGATTACTTTAATTTTGTAAAAGAAGTAAAGTTACAATGATTTCTAAAATAATAAAGGATTTTTTTCTTAAAAGAAAGGTAAATAAAAAGTTAATAAACTATCAACTACAAGTGTCTTCAGACAAAATTGTTAAAGTTGGGGTGTTGATTGATGGAAATTACTTTACAAATCAAGAAGCATTAATTGAAGAAATCGTAAAACACGGAATTGCAAAAGAAAACATTGAAATTTTATCTTTTGTAAACAAGAATAAGAAAACATTATTGGAAAAATTTGATTATTTTTTCAGAAAAGATATTTCGTTTGGTGGGTTGTTTAAAAGCGAAAGAGTTACTAATTTTACCGAGCAATCTTTTGATATGTTAATCAGTTATTACGACATTCAAAAGCCAACATTATTATTGGTAACTAAAAGTTCAAAAGCCAAGTTTAAAGTTGGTTTTCAAACTATAGACAAAAGAATTAATCATTTATCAATTAATACAGTAGCAGAAAATTACTCGGAATTTATTTCGGAACTATTTAAATATTTAAAAATACTTAAAAAAATATAACATGCAATCATTAATCGGAACCGGAGTAGCGTTGGTTACACCTTTCAAAAAAGATTTTTCTGTAGACACAGAAGCTTTAGCTAAAATTACAAACTACGTTATAGAAGGCGGAGTGGAATATTTAGTAATTTTAGGCACAACAGCAGAAAGCGCCACTCTAAATGCAGAAGAAAAAGAAGTAGTAATTCAAACAATTGTTGCTGCTAATAATGATAGAGTACCAATGGTTCTAGGTGTTGGAGGAAATAATACTGCTGATGTGGTTGCAGAATTAAAAACGAGAGATTTATCAAAGTTTGCAGCTATTTTATCGGTTTCTCCGTATTATAACAAACCAACTCAAGAAGGAATTTATCAACATTTTAAAGCGGTTTCGGAAGCGTCTCCAATTTCAATTATTGTGTATAATGTTCCAGGAAGAACCGCAAGTAACATGTTGCCAAGTACGGTTGTTAGATTAGCAAACGATTTTAAAAATATTATTGGAATTAAAGAAGCAGCTGGTGATATTGTACAAGCTATGAAATTAATTCAAACGAAACCAGAAGGTTTCTTGGTAATTTCTGGTGACGATATGATTACATTGCCGATGGTTTTAGCTGGTGGAGCAGGAGTGATTTCTGTAATTGGTGAAGGTTTTCCGAAAGAATTCTCTGAAATGGTTCGTTTGGGATTAAACAAAAAAGCTACTGAAGCATACAAAATTCATTACAAATTAGCCGATTCAATTGATATGATTTTCGAACAAGGAAATCCAGCAGGTATCAAAGAAGTCTTTAAACACTTAGGCTTATCTGAAAACACGGTGCGTTTACCTTTAGTAACTGTTGATGAAAATTTATCTGGAAGATTGTCAAATTTCATCAAAAATTTAGGTTAAAAATCTTTTTTGTAAAACATAAAAATATATCTACCTTTGCAGTTGCTTTTTCAAAGTGTGTAAAAGGCATAACGTAACAATAAATATGAACAAATTTTTATATATACTTTTAGCAGTACTAACATTGTCATCTTGTAGTGAATATCAAAAAGCTATGAAATCTGATGATGTAGAATTCAAAACAAAAGTTTTTACCGCACAAATTGAAAAGAAAAAATATTCGAAAGCAATCAGATTGTTTGAACAATATGCTACTTCTTACAGAGGAAAACCTCAAGCTGAAGCTGCCTTTTTTAATTATGCAAAAGCATTATATGCTACAAGACAATATATTTCTGCAGCATACCAATTTGAAAGCTTTGCAAGTAGTTATCCAAAAAGTGTTAACGCTGAAGAAGCAGCATTTTATGGTGCTGAAAGTTATAGTAAAGTTTCGCCAATTTATAGTTTAGATCAAGTAGATACTGATAAAGCATTAAATAAAATTCAAGCCTTTGCTAATAAATATCCAAATTCTCAATATTTGCCAAAAGCAAATGTAATTGTAAAAGAATTAACGGAAAAATTAGAATTTAAAGCCTTTGAAATTGCAAGACAATACAATACAATTGGAGAATTTACAAGAGATTATAATGCTGCAATTGTTGCATTAGATAATTTTGTTTTAAACTTTCCTGGGTCAAAATATAAAGAAGACGCTTTGTTTTACAAATACGATTCAATGTATAAATTGG
>JAZKHI010000028.1:0-25080 GCA_040385445.1 Bacteroidota bacterium
GTAAATTTTCCAGAAACTGGAATCATACGTGTTAAATCTGAAGAATAATTTGCGTATTCTGCACCAACATCTAACAAAATTAAATCGCCCGCATTACAAACTTGGTTGTTTTCAATATAGTGTAACACGTTCGCGTTATTTCCAGAAGCAATAATTGGTGTGTAAGCAAATCCTTTAGAACGATTGCGTAAAAATTCGTGTGCTAATTCGGCTTCAATTTCATATTCTGTAACTCCTGGTTTCACGAAATTTAATAATCTTCGCACACCTTTTTCAGTAATATTACACGCATTTTGAATTAAATCTAACTCAATTTGGTCTTTTACAGAACGTAAACGTTGTAAAATTGGATTCGATTTTTCCACTTTATGCGCTGGATATTCGTTTTTCCACCATTTGATAAAACGAGCTTCACGCGTTTCCGTTTCAACCGAAGCTCTGTAATGTTCGTTCGTGTTAATGTACATCGTGTCGGCATACATCATCACTTCTTTTAATGTTTTATGAAAATCTTGTAACCAATACACCGATTTAATTCCAGCTACTTCAAAAGCGCGCTCTTTAGTCAGTTTCTCACCTTCCCAAATCGCAATATGTTCGTTCGTTTCTTTTAAAAATAAAATTTCTTTTAAATGCTCGTAAGGTGCATCTGGAAACAATAATAAAATACTTTCTTCTTGGTCTACACCAGATAAAAAGAAAATATCTCTGTGTTGTGCGAATGGTAATGTACTATCTGCAGAAACGGGATAAATATCGTTCGAATTAAAAACAGCAACTCCGTTTGGCTTCATTTTCGCCATAAAGTTTTTACGATTCTTAATAAAAAGTTCTCGGTTAATTGGTAAATATTTCATATTTCGTTTTTATTGAATTTTAAATTTTATCAAAATTAAGTAATACGAAATAAATAATAGTAGCCAAATGGCGTTATTTTATATTTTTTCGGATTCGACTCATGTGTCGAGAAGAAATTCCTAAGAAAGAAGACAAATAATGTAAAGGCACTTCGTTTAGTAACTTCGGTTCGTTTTCGAGTAGTTTTTTGTAGCGTTCTTCTGGAGTTAACGTCAATAAATCGATACGATAATCGTCAATTAAGCAAATTTGTTTTTCGATTAACGTGTAATAAAAATCATGAAACGTTTTGTTTTCTTTCAATAGTTTTTGAAAAGAATTTTGATCAATTACCCACAATTTACAATCGTGAATCGCTTTTACATGTTTTCTGGAAGGCACATCTAACAAAAAACTTTTTAAGGAAGAAGTAAAAGAGTTTTTTAATGATAAATAGGTGGTTTTTTCTTCATCGTCCACCAATAAAGCATGTTGTAAAATCCCTTCTTCAATGAAACAAAAGTATTTACACACTTCTTTTTCTTTCACTAAAAACTCATTTTTCTTTAAAGTTAATGGTGTAAAAAACGATTTAAAATCTTCAAATAAGGTACTATTCATTTGCTTTTGTAGTTATAAATTCAAAAATAATAACTTTCAAATGAATAGGTATCAAAATATTCTTTTAATTTTGGAATAAATCAAATTGTAAAAAATGAAAAAATTCGTCGTTCTAGTTTCTCTTTTTAGTTCCTTTCTTTCTGTAGCGCAAGAAAACACATTTCAATCCGTAAAATTTCAAAATATCGGGCCAACCATTATGAGTGGTCGAATTGTGGATTTGGCGGTAAATGAAAACAATCCTCAAGAATTTTATGCCGGTTATGCCACTGGCGGATTGTGGTATACGAATAATAACGGAACTAGTTTTGAATCGGTTATGGATAACGCACCAACTCAAAACATTGGTTGTGTAGCGGTCGATTGGAAATCGGGATTAATTTTAGTTGGAACAGGTGAAGTCAATTCTTCACGTTCGTCTTATGCCGGAATTGGTGTTTTGAAATCGACTGATAAAGGAAAAACGTGGACGAATATTGGTTTGCCAGATAGTCATCATATTTCTAAAATTTGGGTTAACCCGAAAAATAACGATGAAATTGTAGTGGGAGTTTTAGGCCATTTGTATTCGAAAAATGAAGAACGTGGCGTTTTTAAAACAACTAATGGTGGAAAAACGTGGACAAAAACGTTATTTGTTAACGACGAAACTGGAATTATCGATATGAGTTTCGCACCGAATAATCCGAAAGTTATGTTTGCTGCAGCTTGGGAACGCGAACGTAAAGCGTATGATTTCAAAGGAAACGGAATTGGTTCTGGAATTTATAAAAGTGAAGATGCAGGAACAACTTGGACAAAAATTGATTCAAATTCTGGATTTCCAACAAATGCAGGAATTGGTAGAATTGGTCTGACTTCGTTTAACGAAAACATTACTTACGCAATTGTGGACAATCAAAATATGCGACCAAATGCTAAAACAGAAAAATCTAGCGATGCGAATACGAATTTGTTCGATACAGAAGTAATTGGTGCAGAGATTTATAAAACTACTGATGCCGGAAAAACATGGAGAAAAACGCATAACCAGTTTATTGACGATGCTTTTTATTCTTACGGATATTATTTTGCAGATATCACCGTTGATGAATCGAATGAAAACAGATTATACATTTCGGCAGTTCCATTGATTTTTTCAAATGATGGTGGAAAATCTTTTGACGCGATTAATAAAGATAATGTTCATGCCGATCATCATGTGTGTTGGGTCAATCCGAAAAATGAAAATCATGTGATTAATGGAAACGATGGTGGTGTAAATATTACTTTCGATAACGGAAAACATTGGATAAAATGTAACAATCAAGCGGTTGGACAATTCTATGCCATAAATGTAGATAATAAAGAAAATTACGAAGTATATGGTGGCTTACAAGACAATGGTGTTTGGGCTGGGCCAAATAATTATGAGCATAATGTAGATTGGTTGCAAGACGGAAAATATCCGTATGAATTTTTAAGTGGTGGTGATGGAATGCAGGTTCAAATTGACACAAGAACGAATAATTTGGTTTATACCGGTTCTCAATTTGGAAGTTATTTCAAAATTGATAGAAAATCAGGAAAAAGAGATTACATCACGCCAAGAGCTGATAAAAAAGAAGAGCCATATAGATTCAATTGGCAAACGCCTATTTTGTTATCATCACACAATCAAGATATCGTTTATTTTGGTGGACAATACGTGTTTCGTTCTATGAACCAAGGAAGAGATTGGGAGAAAATTTCTGCCGATTTAACAAATGGAAAAGTAGATGGAAATGTGCCTTTCGGAACGATAACTTCTCTTGCAGAAAGTAAGTTTAAATTCGGGCAACTTGTTGTTGGAACGGACGATGGAAATATTCATGTAACTAAAAATGGCGGGGAAAATTGGACGAAAATATCAACTAATTTACCACAAGGTTTATGGGTTTCTCGTGTGCGATTTTCGAACTTTAAAAAAGAAAGAATTTACATTACGTTAAACGGATATAGAAATGATAATTTTACTACTTACGCTTATGTTTCGGAAGATTTAGGAGCAAATTGGAAATTATTAACGGAAAATTTTAAGCAAAATGCAGCGAATGTTATTTTAGAAGATTCTGAGAATGAAAATATTTTATATTTAGGAACCGATAACGGATTATTTATTTCTATTGACAGAGGAAGCACTTGGCAAGATTTTTCAAATGAAATTCCAAATGTTGCCGTTCATGATTTGGTGATTCAAAATAGAGAAAAAGATTTAATTGTAGCCACTCATGGTCGTTCCTTATATAAAGTGAAAATTGCTAATATTCAGCAAATTAACCAAGCAATAAATCCTGCAACAATAGCGTTATTTAAATTAGAAGATATTTACTTTTCTAAAAATTGGGGAAGTAAAAATTATACTTGGGGTAATGAAAGTATTCCGAATGTTGCCATTTGGTATTATTTAAAAGATTTTGCTAATATTGCTATTACGATAAAAAACAATGATGGAATTGTGGTTTTCAATAGTCAGGCTAAAGCCGAAAAAGGATTATTGAAAATGGATTACGATTTAAGTATCGATGAGAAAACAAAAGCAGCAATTGAGAAGAAAGATACAAAAACGAAAATAAGCCAAGCTGCAAATAAAAAGTACTATTTACCTGTTGGAAAATATACAGTTGAATTAGATGTGAATGGCAAAAAAGAAACCCAAACGTTAATCATAAAAGAAAGAAAATGAGGATAAAAATTTTAGCATTAATGGCATTATCATTTATTGGAATGTCTTGCACAGATGAAGATGATGATCTAATTATTGCAGAGGAACCACAATTGATTATCAAATTTAAATTTGATCCAACGCAAGTTAGGTTAAATAATATTGGGCAACCTTCAACGGTTTCAGCTGGAAATGCAGCGCAATCACCAATATTTAATGGTATTAGCGCGCATTATTTAGAATTTACACCAAATGCATTAACGCAAGTTGGTCAAGGCGCCATTTTATACAATGGACCATCCACAACTTTAGGTGGAGCCAATGCCATCGATTTTAGTCAGGCTAAAATTGTAGGTGAAGGCGAAGCGTTTTTGTCAATTCCATTAAAAAATCTTCCGCTGGGAAGTTATGAATACGTTCGCGTTTCATTGTCGTATCAAAATTACAACATCAATGTTAGAGCAAGTGGAACAGATTATGTGGGAACTATAGCAAGTTTTGTTGGATTTAATAATTA
This sequence comes from Bacteroidota bacterium, assembly GCA_040385445.1. Classification (GTDB taxonomy): domain Bacteria; phylum Bacteroidota; class Bacteroidia; order Flavobacteriales; family Flavobacteriaceae; genus Flavobacterium. The sequence goes on from JAZKHI010000028.1 coordinate 4,659, forward strand.
CATCACCACACACTCAGTTGCTGGACATGCATTTGCTGTAAATGATGATGTGTTACAAGGATATTGGGCTTTCGCGATTCCTTCAGTGAGTTATTATACTTCTGGACAATCAACAGGAGTTACAACGGTTCCAAATCCAATAGCAACTACTTCGCCAATTCCTTCTGGTTCTTGTTTGGTTACGGGAAAATTCGCAAATAATTTTGTGGTAACAGGTAACGAAACTAAAAATGTAGAAGTGCAATTATCGCTATCAATTAACAATAGTTTTGAGTGGAGTGAAGTCACTGTTGACGGAAAATTTGAGCCAGGTGCAGGTGAAAATGTAGTAGATATGGGCTTAAGAGGTTTAATCCCGAGCTTTACGATTATAAATTAACATCTAATGTATTGATTTTCAACAAAAGTTAAAGTCATTTAAAATCATTATAAATTATCTTTCAAAGGTTGTAAGTCTTACTTATAACCTTTATTTTTGCTTACATTATTAAAACTCAAATTAACTTTAACTATAATTATGGCAAAATCAGCATTTTTAAAGTCATCTATTGCAAAAAAATATTGGATGGCACTTACTGGATTGTTCTTATGTTTGTTTTTAGTTGGGCATTTATTAGGAAACTTACAATTGTTAATGGGTAGCAAATCTGAGGCTGCTTTACAATTTAACAAGTACGCTTTATTTATGACGACTAATCCAGCGGTAAAATTACTTTCTTATTTAACTTACATTTCTATTATTTTCCATGCAATTGATGGAATTTATTTAGCAATTCAAAACAAAAAAGCACGACCTGTTGCTTATGCAATGAATAATCCTTCAAAAAACAGTAGTTTTTCTTCAAGAAATATGGCGGTTTTAGGTACAGTGGTTTTAATTTTCATCGCAACACATATGGTAAATTTTTGGGCTAAAATGCACTTTGCAAATAATTTCCCTTTACAATATGTAACTGTTAATATGAATGGTCAAAAACAAGATTTGTATATAACAACTAATGAAGGGTATATTCCAGTAAATCAAATTGGTAAAAACTTTGAAGAAGCAGGAAAATTAGGTACGCCTAACTATATTGACAACAAAACAGAATTTTATAATTCTCAAGCTAAAGTAAAAATTGGTGAAGGATATAAAGATTTACATAAAGTAACTTATGCTTTTTTCAAAAGTAAAGGAAAGTTATTCAATATAATTCCAAACGAAGGTTTGTTTTTCACTTTGTTTTATGTGTTGTCAATGGTGGTTTTAGGTTTCCATTTATGGCATGGTTTTCAAAGTGCCTTCCAATCGTTAGGAGTTAATGGTAAATTTACACCAGCAATTAAAGTTTTCGGAAAAGCATTTTCAGTGATAGTTTCTATACTATTTGCTATTATTCCAATTTACATTCACTTTTTTTCAAAATAAAAACATATGGCATTAGATTCTAAAATTCCTCAAGGTCATATTTCAGAAAAATGGACCAACCATAAGAACAATCTTAAATTAGTTGCTCCAAATAATAGACCAAAAATCGATGTAATTGTAGTAGGAACAGGTTTAGCTGGTGCTTCGGCAGCTGCTTCTCTTGGAGAAATGGGTTACAACGTAAAAGCATTTTGTTTTCAAGATTCTCCACGTAGAGCGCACTCAATTGCTGCTCAAGGAGGTATAAATGCAGCAAAAAACTATCAAAATGATGGTGATAGTACATACAGATTATTTTATGATACGATTAAAGGTGGTGACTACCGTGCGCGTGAAGCAAACGTTCACCGTTTAGCTGAAGTATCGTCAAATATTATCGACCAATGTGTGGCGCAAGGTGTTCCTTTTGCTAGAGATTATGGTGGATTATTAGATAACCGTTCGTTTGGTGGAACACAAGTACAACGTACTTTTTATGCTGCTGGACAAACTGGACAACAATTATTATTAGGAGCATATTCTGCATTATCTAGACAAATTGGTTTAGGAAATGTGAAAATGTATAACCGTCACGAAATGCTTGACATTGTTAAAGTAGATGGTAAAGCTCGTGGAATTATTGCTCGTAACTTAATTACTGGAGAATTAGAGCGTCATTCAGCTCACGCAGTAATTGTTGCAACTGGAGGTTATGGAAATGTATATTTCTTATCAACTAATGCAATGGGAAGTAACGTTACTGCTTCTTGGAAAATTCACAAAAAAGGAGCGCATTTTGCCAACCCTTGTTATGTGCAAATTCACCCAACTTGTATTCCAGTTCACGGAACAAATCAATCAAAATTAACGTTAATGTCAGAATCATTACGTAATTCTGGTCGTATTTGGGTTCCTGCTAAAAAAGAAGATGCAGAAGCAATTAGAGCTGGTAAATTAAAACCAACACAAATTGCAGAAGAAGATAGAGATTATTATTTAGAAAGAAGATATCCTGCTTTTGGTAACTTAGTACCTCGTGATGTGGCTTCTCGTGCTGCAAAAGAGCGTTGCGACGATGGACACGGAATTGAAGCGAATGATACAAACGAAGGAGTTTATTTAGATTTCTCTGCTGAAATTATTACTAAAGGTAAACAAGCGGCTTTAATTCAAGGTGATGCTAATCCATCAGATGCGAAAGTTCAAGAATTAGGTAAAAAATGGGTTGAATCTAAATATGGTAATCTTTTCACGATGTATGAAAAAATTACAGACGAAAATCCATACGAAACACCAATGAAAATTTATCCAGCAGTTCACTACACAATGGGTGGAGTTTGGGTTGATTATAACTTAATGTCATCTATTCCTGGATGTTTCGTGGCGGGTGAAGCTAACTTCTCAGACCATGGTGCAAACCGTTTAGGAGCTTCTGCTTTAATGCAAGGTTTAGCAGATGGTTATTTCGTTTTACCTTATACAGTTTCTAACTATTTAGCAGATGAAATTAGAACAGGTAAAATTTCTACTGATACGCCAGAATTTGTGGATGCTGAAAACGCAGTTCGTCAATCTATTGAGCAATTAATCAATAATAACGGAACAAAATCTGTTGACCATTTCCATAAAAAATTAGGTTTAATTATGTGGAATAAAGTAGGAATGGGTCGTAACGAAAAAGGATTAACGGAAGCAATTGAAGAAATCGGACAATTAAGAGAAGATTTCTATGCTGATGTAAAAGTTCCTGGTGCTGCTAATGAATTCAACCAAGAATTAGAAAAAGCGCTTCGTGTGGCTGACTTTATCGAATTGGGACAATTAATGGCAAAAGATGCTTTATTACGTAAAGAATCTTGTGGTGGACATTTCCGTGAAGAATATCAAGATGCTGAAGGAGAAACACTTCGTGACGATGAAAACTTCGCGTATGTTGCAGCTTGGGAATATAACGGAAGTGATGCAAGTAAATCAGTACTTCATAAAGAAGAATTGAAATATGAGTTTATCAAAATTGCAGCTAGAAACTATAAATAAGATATTATGAGTGCTAAAAAAAATATAAATATCAACCTTAAAATCTGGCGTCAAAAAAATGCTAGTGCAAAAGGTAAAATGGAAACTTATAAATTAGATAATGTTTCTACTGACAGTTCTTTCTTAGAAATGTTAGACCAATTGAATGAGCAATTAGTAAATACTCAAAACGAACCAGTTGCTTTTGATCACGACTGTCGTGAAGGTATTTGTGGAATGTGTTCATTATACATTAATGGTAGAGCTCACGGACCAGATACTGGAACTACAACTTGTCAATTACACATGCGTAAATTTAAAGATGGAGAAACTATCTTTATTGAACCATGGAGAAGTAAGGCTTTCCCAGTTGTAAAAGATTTAGTGGTTGACAGAAGTTCTTTCGATAGAATTCAACAAGCTGGTGGATTCGTATCAGTAAACACTTCTGGAAATACTATTGATGCTAATGCAACTCCAATTAACAAATCTGATGCAGATAAAGCTTTTGAAGCTGCTGCTTGTATTGGTTGTGGAGCTTGTGTAGCAACTTGTAAAAACGGTTCAGCCATGTTATTCGTTGGAGCAAAAGTATCTCAATATGCATTATTACCTCAAGGTAAAATTGAAGCTACAGACAGAGTTTTAAATATGGTACGCCAAATGGACGAAGAAGGTTTCGGAAATTGTACAAATACTGGAGCGTGTGAAGTGGAATGTCCGAAAGGAATTTCTTTAGAAAACATCGCTCGTATGAACAGAGAATATTTAAAAGCAAGTGTAATCTAAAAAACACACTTAAAATATACTAATAAAAAACGCATTCATTTTTTTGAATGCGTTTTTTTTATACATTTATGTTATGAAAGTAGCTTTATTACAAACCAATATCATTTGGGAAAACCCAACGGAAAACAGAAGGGTTTTAGAAGAAAAAATCAATGCTTTAACAGAAAATGTCGACTTAATAATTCTTCCTGAAATGTTCACGTCTGGTTTTACGATGCATCCAGAATTAGTTGCTGAAACGATGAATGGTATAACTATTTCTTGGCTGAAGAACATCGCAAAAGCTAAAAATTGCGCCATTACTGGAAGTTTTGTTATTACTGAAAACAATAACTTTTATAACCGAATGGTTTTTGTTTTTCCTGACGGAGAAATTCAGCATTACGATAAAAAACACTTGTTTACATTGGCAGGAGAAGATAAAATTTACACTTCTGGAAAGGGAAAAGTAATCTTAAAATATAACGATTGGAAAATTTGCTTACAAGTGTGTTACGATTTGCGTTTCCCGGTTTTTGCTAGAAATACAGAAAATTATGATGTGCTAATTTATGTGGCAAGTTGGCCAAAAGTAAGAACCAATGCTTGGGATATTTTACTAAAAGCGCGAGCGGTTGAAAATTTATCGTATACTATTGGCGTGAACCGAATTGGAATTGACAACAACAATTTAGAATATATTGGACATTCTCAAATTATTGACGAATTAGGAAATTTCATCATTGAACCATCAGAAAACGAAGGTGTTTTTATTGCCAATTTAGACAAAAATAAAATGCTAGAAACCAGAAATAAATTAAACTTCCTGAATGATAAAGATGATTTTAGTTTGGTTTAGACTGTCACATTTAAGCAAGCCTGTACTGAGCTTGTCGAAGTATCGAAATACTTAATTCAACTCCAATTCCTGATCCACGTCCCAATTGGCTCTTACATCGATTAATGCTGGAAAATAAATCATTTCTTCGGGTTGAATTTTTAATTTGAAATTTCCAGAATCCCAAATTTGATTGTTGTTATCGTCGTAAAACAATCTTACTTGATATGTGCTTGGCTGAATCGCTTCAAAATACAATTCTGTTTCTTTGGTACAGAATTTTTCAGCAACAACATCTCCAGAAGCATTTAATATTTGAACCACAAATGGAAATTTCTTTACATTTTTTAATTGCAATTTTAAGTTTCCAAAATCACTAATCGAACCTTTAGAATAGTCAAATTTTAGGCTATCGGTTTTGGTATTATAATCGTCTTCAATAGCGCCAGGTAATAATTCAAGGGTGTATTTTTCGTTTTCTTCTTGTTTAAAATCAAACGAGATTAACTGGTCTAAATCATTAATTTCAGTTGTAAAAGGGACTAAGGTTAAATCTTTTTTTCTTAAAGAAATTTTCTCAGAATTTATTGTTCTAATTGGAGTGGTGGTTTTTAAACTCAGTTTTTCATTAAAACTAAATTTCTTATTCGCTAAAAGTGAAACATTTAAAGAATCGGACACTTTTAATTTCTTTAATTTCACCGAATATTCTTTGTTATAACTGTCAGATTTTACAATTACATTTAAGGAATCTTTGGCATCATTCGGAATAAAAACTTGCAACGTATCGGCTTTTTTATTCTCCGATTTTGCAAAACGTAAAGGGGTTTCAATATTGTTTTTTTTGGTGAAAATTTTGACGTTTTTCGCATCACCTTCGTAACCTAAAAACAATTTATTGTTGCTTTCTAAAGTTGGTGAATAGGTTTTGATTTCGTTTTTTTCTGAAAATAAACTCAAAGTAAACGTGCTATCTGTTGGTATTTTAATTTTTTGCTTTTTAAAAGCAATTTTTTCCGATTTCGATTGGTAGTTGTAATTGTTATTTTTGTCTTTTAACGCTACTAAATAATACTCGCCTTCTTTGATATTTTCAATTTTAAAAGCCGTATTTTTTTCTAAAGTATTGGTAATATAAACTGGTTTTTGCTTGTAAACTAAGGAATCATTGTAGTTTGAGGCGTCATATAACATTACAGTTACAAATTCGTCTGTTTTGTTTTCAAAAGCATCTTTTATGCTTCCAGAAACCATCAAAGAATCCACAAATGCACCAGTTGAAAACACATATTTAAACTGAGAATATGGAATACCTTCGTTGTAATCTGTAATACTTTGACCGAAATTGAAACTATAAGTGGTGTTCGGTTTTAAATCTTCATTTAAAGTTATCGAAATAAATTTACTTGCACTTCCTTGCGGAACAACCGTTGGGCTTTTTTCCATTGGCGGCGAAATAATCAATTGTTTGTTGATGTCTTTAACCTTAATATATTCACTAAAATCGATTCTTATTTTATTTCCAGTAAAATTAGTTTGATAATTTTTAGGATTACTTTTTACAATTACAGGCGCAATAGTGTCTTTTGGACCACCAGTAATGCTTCCTCTTTTGGCGCAACTGATAAATAAAACAGAAATTATAGTAAGTATGAAGATGAATTTTCTCATTAATTATGTCGAAATTTAGTTTGGCAAAGTAACAATTATATTCACTTCCATCATAATATTTAAATAAAAATTATGATTGTGAATAGGCTATAGTCAGAATGCTAATTTTGGTATTTTTAATTTTTAAAATCTCTTTTGCACAAGCTTCAATTGTGGCGCCAGTTGTAAAAACATCATCTACAATTAGTATGTTTTTTCCCACAATTTTATCCTGATTTTCAATTGAAAACACTTTTTTAATGTTTTCTACACGTGCTTCTTTAGATTTGTCGGTTTGAGATTTTAGATGTTTTGTTTTCACTAAAACATCGTCAAGCATTGGTATTGTTAGATTTTTTTCAATAGCTTTGCAAAAAGTTGTAACCTGATTATAGCCTCTTTCATGAAATCTTTTTTGATGTAGCGGAACTGGAATGATGAAATCTACTTCTTTAATAATTTCTAGATTAACTAATTCATTAGCATATAAATTTCCTAAATAAGTTCCAATTTCTTGGCGATTTTTGTATTTTAAATTATGGATAAGATTTTGAGAAATTCCTTTTTTAGTAAAATACAATATGGAAGCCCCGAATTCGAATGGAACTAAACCATAAAAAGCTTTATGAATTTCAGTTTCTGTAATTTTGTGATGATGTGTAAGTGGTAAATTATGAAGGCATTTAGTACAAATTACGCTTTCGTTTTTTAGAAGCAATTTTGAGCAGCCGTTACAAAAAACTGGAAAAAGAGCGTTTAACAGATTTTTTTGTATTTCATCGAAAAATTTTAACATTTTAAAACAATAATTTTATATTTAGATAAAAATAACAACTCTATGTCAACCAACAAAAATAACTCATATAAATTTATCATACTCGCCTTATCTGTATTTATATTAATTGTACTTTTTAAAAGTTATAAAGATAACAAATCGTCAAGAGAATTACAAGAAAGTTTAAAACAAGAAAGCCTGTTAACTCAAAATCAGTTGTCTGAAATTATTGAAAAATATGATTCAGTTTCGATGATATACAATGATTATGATGATAGTTTCTCTGGTATAAACTCTAAAGTTAATGAAATTAAAAACATTAAAAAAGAAGGTGATTATAAAAATTTATCAGAGTTAAACATACAAATTAAGACGATTAAAGATTCTATTAATCTTTTACAAGATAGATTAAAAGAAATCGAAAAAATTAAATCGTTAATTAAACCTGAAGAAATAAAGTCTAAAATTGTACAGAAAAACATTTCAAGTGATTCTAAATTTGAAGTAACAAACTTGCAAGTTAAAGGAGTGAAATTTTTAACAGAAAGCAATTCTACAAGTAAAGCAAAAGCAATTGAGCAAATTAGAGTTTGCTTCACAGTTGATAAAAATGAAGCTATTACAAATGGAGAAAAAGAGCTTTTTGTACAAGTTATTAACCCTAAAAACGACATCGTTTCTGTAGAAGGTTTGGTCTTTGAAAAGAACAATGTAATCTTAAAATATAGTAAGCTAGCTAAATTTGATTACAAGCAACAAATTACTGATGTTTGTAGTTATGTAGATTTAGTAAAGAGCAAAACTTTTAAAGGTCGCTACATTGTAAATTTATATTCTGGAACAACTAAAATCAGTTCTACAATTTTCAATTATAATTAATTAGAAATTCCTTTTTTAATTCCTTTGCTATTTTTACTTTTGCATCATGGCAAAACAAGAAGACTTATTTAAGAATGTAGTTTCGCACGCAAAAGAATACGGATTTATTTTCCCTTCTAGCGAAATTTACGATGGTTTAAGTGCAGTATATGACTACGCACAAAACGGTGTTGAACTAAAAAAGAACATTAGAGAATATTGGTGGAAATCCATGGTGCAAATGCATGAAAATATTGTGGGTTTAGATGCCGCAATATTAATGCATCCAACTACTTGGAAAGCATCGGGTCACGTTGATGCGTTTAACGATCCATTAATTGACAACAAAGATTCTAAAAAAAGATATCGTGCTGATGTTTTAATTGAGGATTATGCCGAAAAATTAAACATCAAAGCACAAAAAGAAATCGAAAAAGCAAAAGCTCGTTTTGGCGATGCTTTTAACGAACAAGAATTTATTACAACCAATCCTAGAGTTGTAGAATACCTTTCTAAAAAGAACGAAATTTTAGCGAGAATGGCTAAAAGTTTAGACGCTGGAGATTTAGACGACGTGAAACTTCTAATTGAAGAATTAGAAATCGCTTGTCCAGATTCTGGTTCTCGTAATTGGACAGAAGTGCGTCAATTCAACTTGATGTTCGGAACAAAATTAGGCGCTTCTGCAGACACGGCAATGGATTTATATTTACGTCCAGAAACCGCTCAAGGTATTTTCGTAAACTTCTTAAATGTTCAAAAAACAGGTCGTATGAAAATTCCTTTCGGAATTGCTCAAACGGGTAAAGCCTTCAGAAATGAAATTGTTGCAAGACAATTTATTTTCCGTATGCGTGAATTTGAACAAATGGAAATGCAATTTTTTGTGAAACCAGGTGAAGAAATGAAATGGTATCATTATTGGAAAGAAACGCGTTTAAAATGGCATAATTCATTAGGATTAGGTGCGGAAAATTACCGTTTTCATGATCATGAAAAATTAGCACATTACGCCAATGCGGCTGCAGATATCGAATTTAATTTCCCATTCGGATTTAAAGAATTAGAAGGAATTCATTCGCGTACTGATTTCGATTTAAAAGCACACGAACAATTTTCAGGTAAAAAATTACAATATTTCGATACCGAAGAAAATAAAAATTATGTACCTTATGTTGTTGAAACTTCTGTTGGTTTAGACAGAATGTTTTTAGCGGTTTTCTCAAAATCTTTACAAGAAGAAACTTTGGAAGACGGTTCAACAAGAACAGTTTTACGTTTGCCTTCCGTTTTAGCGCCAACAAAAGCAGCAATTTTTCCTTTAGTGAAAAAAGATGGCTTGCCAGAAATTGCTAAAGAAATTATGGAAGAATTGAAATGGGATTTCAGCGTAGCTTACGATGAAAAAGATGCAGTTGGTCGTCGTTACAGAAGACAAGATGCATTAGGAACACCATTTTGTATTACAGTTGATCATCAAACCGTAGAAGACAAAACAGTTACGATTCGTCATAGAGATACAATGTTACAAGAACGTGTTGCAATTGCCGACTTGAAAAATATTATTGACAAAGAAGTTTCGGTAAGAAACTGGTTAATGAAAATGTAATAATATTTTACTGATATAAATTAAAAACGCCAAACTCATTGAGTTTGGCGTTTTTGTTTCAACTAACTTCTGTTAAATCTTATTCTTTGATCAATTTTTTGCTAATTGATAAATTATCTGAATTGGTAATTTTCACAATGTAAATTCCTTTCGATAAATCAGAAATACTAATTTCTTTGTTAGCAATACTATTGTTTTCTGTTTTAATTAATTGTCCAGTCATCGAATAAATTTCTACTTTTTTAGCATCTAAAGAAAGCATAAAAGCATTTGATGTTGGATTTGGATACAATTCCATTTTTGAAAATACTTCAAAACTTTCATTTGATAAAACTGTTGATAGTTGATTACCGAAAATTCGGTATTCACCTGGAGCTAAAGTAATTTGCATATTCGTTGCGCTTACGTTTGTTACCGAATTATCCATTAAATTATACCAGCTTCCAGCGTATGGAAAATCTGCAGTAATATTTTGTGAACTCGTATATAAATTAGCCAAAATAACTACGTTTTTAAGTTGAGTTGGCAATAAAGTATTGTCGTAAATATAAATACGTTGTTTTAGATTATCAGAACTTTCAGGACTAATTGCGAATTCACCGTTAAAAACTGTTTCCTCTTTTTTAAGTTTGGTGAATTTTGAATAATCTGAATAAACTGTACTTCTTGGCGTAGTTGTTAACCAGTTTTCCACCCATTGTGGTTGTAATTTTGTGGCTAATTTACAATCGCCAGGAGTGGCATCAACTTCACTATTTACCACGCCGTTTTCACAAGCATAAATAGAATCATCCATGGCTAATTCTTGAAAATGCCAAATCATTTTTGGACCAGGAATTAAAATACTAATAGCACCTAAAGCCGACATTCTATTGATTGCATTTGTTTCGTTATTTAAAACAGGATTTGTACCCGTATTATTTCCGAAAGTTTTTGCTTCATACATTAATCGGTCTTTGTCATGACTTTCAGAATATCCCATTAATCTTTTTCCAGTAAAACCTCTGCTTACATGACTCATTCGAGCAATATTTCCAGTTGCGTTAGAAAAGCCCATAGCTAATTCTTTATACTGTGTAAACATTTCTCCCCACATCATGATTCCTTTTCCTTCTCCAAGTCGGTAATTTGCCCATTGTTGTTCTTCAAAATCAGAGCCTAAATGTTCAAAAATCACATAATGATTTGGATCAAGTGCCCAAGAATAATCGGCATATAATTTTAAAACATCTACACGATCTGCTTGGTAATTATTCGTACAAGCGTCATTTCCTGCCGTACAATTTTGCGTAAATCCTTTGGTTAAATCCCAACGGAAACCATCAATTTTGAATTCGTTAATCCAATGTTTAATTGTTCTGTTAACATATTCACGAGTGTAAGTACTCGTATGATTGAAATCTTCCCCTACACTATAACTATGGCGAGCTACTGTATTGAAATATGGATTATCAGTATTTGGTGGTCCCCAACCGTCTTGAACGCCTGCACTTGTGTCGTTCATCCACATACGAAGCATTGGGTTTCTTCCAAAAGCATGGTTAAAAGCGATATCAAAAATAACTGCGATTCCATTCTGGTGACATAAATCGATAAATTCTTTTAATTTATTTTCTGTTCCATAATATTTATCTAAAGCCATATGAAATGCGGTATTATAACCCCAACTTTCATTTCCTTCATATTCCATTACTGGCATTAATTCGATAGCATTAATTCCTAAATTTTTGAAATAATCAATTTTATCAATTAAATCTTGGTAATTTCTATCTGAATCAAAATCTCTAATTAGTACTTCGTAAACAATTAGTTTGTCTTTTTCTGGTTTTACGAAATTGGTTACTTGCCAGTTGTATGGTGTTTGACCTGTTTGTAAAACCGTAACTTCTCTTTCTTGTCCAGCTGGATAAGTAGGCATTGCTGGATAAGATGTTGCTGGAATTCCGCCATCATCATAAGGTGATAAAACTAGAGTAGAGCATGGGTCGGCTGTTTTTACAATACTTGGCGAATTCGTTGTAGGCGTTTGATCTGCTACCCAATACTGATAGGTATAAATTTGACCTGGAGTCAATCCGGTTAATTCTAACCAAAATTTTGTTCCAGTTGTATTTTTATTCATTAAATGGGTGCTTGTTGGTAACCAATTATTGAAACTTCCAGCAACATAAATGAAATCTTTTCCAGGGGCTTCCAAAACTAAGATTGCTTTTGTAGCGTCTCCTGAATCGTAATTTATTCCTATTTCTAAACTTGCTGGTAATAAACTTGTTGGAATTATTGCTGGTCTTACAATTACATTAAATTTCTTAGATATCGTTACTGCACCTTGAGTAACTTCTAAAGTATATTCGGTATTCGTAGTAATATTTGTAACGGTATTTGAATAAGACGTTACTGTATTACTAGTGTGAATGGTTGTTCCATTAGCTTTCAAAACATAATTTGCAGTTCCATTCGTGTTATTTGCTGAAACAAATACGCTTCCGCCAGAATTTACAATTGTATTTGAATTTATAGTTGGAGTAGTTAATGTGAAATTAAAAGCACCAACTTCAGTTAGAATGTCTTGTGATTTCTTGTCACCAGTTCCGTCATTTGCTTTTACTAAAAATCCCATTCTTCCAATTCCTGAAAATCGATTGAAAAAAGCATTTGGTGTTAGTGTATAAGTATAAGTGTCTGGTCCAGAATTGTACGTGAATTTATTTGTTTCGTTTGAATCTGTCCAAGTCCCATTTGTAGGACAATCCTGATTGTTTAAATCATTAGAATCAAAACACCAAGCCCAAATGTATAGGTTATTTCCAGAACCCCATGTAGCTTCGTTCACAGAACTACCATTAATGGTAATTGTAATGGATTGATTGTCTTCAAAAGTAGAAGGCGTAATAGTATATGTTACCGTTTGTTGTTGCGCGAACAAAAAACCACTACATAATACTACGAATAAAAGTATAATTTTTTTCATAATATTTATTATTAAAAAATTGAGCTATATGATTTCATATAGCTCAATTTGAGTTTTTTACTAAAATTAATCTACTGAGATTACTTTAGTAACAGTATTGATTTTTAATAATCTTATTCCAGTTGGTCCAACATATCTAAAATTGCTGTCACCATCCATTGCGTTAATTAGCTCAGAGTCAATTGTATAACCGTCACCAGCGAATGATGGGTAATTTCTGTTTGGAGAACCCCAACTATCACCACCATCATTTCCTAACCAAACTCTAAAACTTTCGTTATTTAATAAATTAACAGGCACTTCATAAATTCCATTTGAAACAACAGGTAATTCCGTTTCGTTATTTCCTGTCCATGACCATCCGCCTGGAGTTGCCGCACCAACTAACCAATATGCTGTTGGTTCAATACCACTAGTTACAGTACTTTTTGCTACACTAATTGTTTTGTTGTTCTCGTCAATTTTAACTCGATAGGTATCTGGAGTTCCAGTAAATTTAAAATTCTGATCACCATCAGCTGCGTTTTCTAAAACACTAACAATTTTATATCCTAAATTTGTATAATAAGGGTAATTTCTTCCTGAACCCCAATTTCCATTTTCAGTAAAGAAACGGAAAGAATCATTAATTAAACCTACTCTCATTGTTAACACATTATTATCGCAAATTAAGCTTGCTGGAGAATTCCAATTCCAACCTGCAGAAGGAATTCCAGCACCAACAGCATATTGTCCTAAACATCCAAAAGCAGTAACATTATATGTAATTATATTAGAATATAATGGTAATCCACCGGCAACTGTTGCTTTAATTCTAAAATCTAAAGGAGTTGACACGAATGGAACAGCACCTGCTGTTAAAGCAGGAACGTTTAACTGTCCAGTTGTAATAACAATATTTCTACTTGTTGTATTCGCTAAATCTTGAGCATTAGAAAAATCTGAACCATTTGGAGCCAATTGTATTGTATAAGTTACACTTGTAGGTGTTGAATACTGAGCTGGATCCCAAGTTAAAGAAATAGCAGGGTTGTTTAATGTGCTTTCATCTAATACAACACCATCTCCATTTGTTGGCGTAATAATTTGAAATGAAGCCGCAGCCGGTTCTACGTAAACTAAATTACTTTCATCTTCACATGAAGACAAACTCGTAAATAAAGCGATTGTTAAAATTGATTTAAATATATTTTTCATAACTATTAAATTAAAATGATTAATAACCTGTGTTTTGAGTTAGATTTGGATTTGCAGACAAGCTATTTGCAGGAATAGGGAATACTTTGAAATGATTTGGAATAGCAATTCCATTACTTCCATTGCCTTTCCAAGCCCAGTTATAATTTCCACCTACATATTTGTTAAAACGAATTAAATCTTGTCTTCTTTGACCTTCCCAGTGTAATTCTCTTGTGCGTTCGTCTAATATAAAATCTAGCGTCATTGTAGCTTCAACAATGTTATTTACAGAACTATTGTTAGCTCTTTCTCTTAAAGCATTGATGTAAGCCACACCTTGTGCTAAACTAGCATTGCCAGCACCTCTTCTAGCACATTCTGCATACATTAAATACGCATCTGCTAAACGAAATAATGGGAAATCAGTATCTACAAATGTTTGATTTAGACCGGCTACTCCTGTAGATGAAATGTTAGAATATTTACCTAAAATATATCCTTGAGATTGAATGGCAATATCTGCAATTTCAATTGGTCTTGAGCCTGAAGTAATTGTTTTTCTTTCATCTGATGAGAAACTAATATCTGAGAATTTTTCTACAAATTGTTTTCTTAAACGCAATGCGCCACCCCAGCCACTAACTCCGAAACTTGCTCCGTTGTTTTCAACTGAACCTACTTGTCCATTACACATTACAGTTGTTGGTCCGTAACTTTGTGTTACAGTTCCATCCGATTGTAAAGTAAAAATCATTTCAGATGATAAATGATTATCTGCAGTGAAGTTGTGTAAATAATTATCTTCTAAAGCATAACCACCACCAATTACATTGTTACACATTGTTACACATTGGTCGTATTTATTTTGTCCGATATAAACTTCTGCGTTTAAGTAAATTTTTGCTAAAACCATCCAAGCAAAAGCTTTGTCAACTCTTCCATATTCGTTAGTTCTAGCAGCTTTTAATGTTTGCGCTACGGCTAACATTTCACTTTCAACAAAATTGAATAGTTGTTGTCTGTTATATTCTGGTCCAGCAACACCAATTCCGTCATTTTCAGTATTGAAAGGTGCTTTTCCATATAAATCCATTAAATTATAGTAAGCAAAAGCTCTTAATGCTCTAACTTCTTCTCTATATAAAGCAATATCGGCTAATAAAGTAGCATCAGTAATGCCTCTTCCACTTAATTTTTCTGGAGTAGTTTGTCTTAAATATTCGTTACAAAAAGCTACTTGAGCCATCGTTCTAGAATACATACCTAAAATAATTGGATTACTTGAAGTCCAAGTATTTCTTTGTAATTCTGCCGTCCCTGGGTCGTTTTCATAACTCCAAATTACTTCATCTGTAGTTAAAGTTTGTAAATACCATAAGCAACGTCCAAACTGACTTGTTCCTGGATCTAAACCTGAAATATTTGAAGAAACTGGCCCTGATAATCCTGGCAAAGATAAGTTGGCATAAACTCCACCTAATCCTGCTTTATAAGATGCTGGAGAATTAAAATAGGCGTCTGTTAAAAATACATCATCATCTTCAGGAACAATATTTAAATCATCTGTACAAGATGTTAATAGTGCAAATGAACCAATGATATATAATATGTTAAATTTTATTCTTTTCATAATTCAATTTTTTAGAATTTAATATTTGCTCCAAACAAAAATTGTCTTTGTCTAGGGTAAATTGTGTTATCAATACCATTAAATACTTCTGGGTCTAAACCAGAATATTTAGTAATAACAAATGCATTTTGTACACCTGCACTTAATCGAACTGAAGCTTTACCTTCTAACCATTTTGGAAATGTATACCCTAAAGTAACATTGTCCATTTTTAAGAACGATGCGTTTTCAATATAATGATCTGAAAAGATTACGTTGTTTCCTGAGTTTGTGAAGTTGGTTTCAAATGTGCTTGATGGAACGTTTCCTAAAACTGCATTGTCTACTAAAAATCCAGTGTAAGCATTTGCAGAATTTACGTTATTGTATAATCTGTTACCAATACTTGCTCTTAAATTAAAAGAGAAATCAATGTTTTTGTAATTCATTGAAGATTGGAATCCCATTAACAAATCTGGATCGGTATTTTTATAGATATACTTGTCTTTTTCGTTAATAATATTGTCTCCGTTTAAATCTGCAAAAGCACCTTGTATTGGAGTTCCATCTGTATTATATAATTGTTTGTAAACATAAAAAGAGTTTGGTGTCCATCCTTCAGAAAAAACCTGAACATTTCCTCCAGTTCCACCACCAATACCACCAGTTAGCGTGTTGTTTACGGTTTCTAATTTTTTAATTCTTCTTTCAAATTTTGAAGCATTAAAGTTTACATTCCAATTGAAGTTTTCTTTTTTAACAATTTCAGCATTAATGTTTAATTCTAAACCTTTAATGTCTAAACTTCCAATGTTTTGTGGTCCATTGTTTGAAAAGTTGGAGCCATCTGCAAAAGGAGCATTGAATAATAAATCTTCAGATAATTTGTAATATCCTTCAACTGAACCTGAAATTCTATTGTTAAATAAACCGAAATCTAAACCAGCATTATATGTTGTAGTTTCTTCCCATTTTAATTTTGGGTTGTAGTCTTTTGGTAATCCAATTATAATTGGAGTGGTTCCGAAAGTATATTGTGAGCCGGTAGTTTGACTAGATAAATATTGAGATTGATAATAGTCATTTCTTCCGTTTAAGTCTTGTTGACCAGAAATACCCCAACCTAAGCGAAGTTTTAAATCAGAAATTGTTTTACTGTCTTTAAAGAATTCATTGTTTAATTTCCATGCAAACGAAGCCGCTGGGAAATTACCAAATTGATTTTCTTTTGCAAAAACTGAAGTTCCGTCTCTTCTATAAGTTAACGTTAATAAGTATTTGTCGTTATAGGTAAAATTTGTTCTACCAAAGAAACCAATTAAAACTCTATCTGTTGAAGTGTCATAATCTGGAATACTATTTGGGTTGTGAGTATTACCTGTGTTAAATCTTTCAGCTTCAAATTTTTGGTAAGAATATCCTCCGGTTGCTTCAAAGTCAAGTTTTCCAAAAGTTTTGTTGTAAACCAAATATCCATCCAATAATTTATTTGAAAAATCAGATTCGTAAAAAGATTCTTCTCCAAATTTATTACTTAAAGAATTTCCACCAGTTCCATCTGAAACCGCAGCGTTTTTAGCAACTCTACTTACTCCTTCTCCGCTTGATGAATCGTAACCTAAATTAACAACGGCTCTTAATTCCGGTAAGAAATGTAATTTATAATCTACTTGAAAGTTTCCTAAAATACGATTTACTTTACCATTATTTGTGCTTTGTAAAACTTCAGCAATTGGATTTCTACCACCTTGTAATAAATCGCCATTTAAAGCTCCGCCTACAGTATGCTCATAAAACCCACCCCATTGAGAGCCTGCATTGTAAACGGGTTTCGTAGGATCAAATCGTAAAGCGCCACCAATTGGAGTTCTTGCAAAATTGTTTTTCTCGTTAGAATAATTAGCGTTTAAAGTTAATTTCAAATGATTTTTGAATAAACTTGGACTTAAGTTTAAACCAGCAGAAGTTCTGTTGAATTTATCAGTTAAAATTAAACCTTCTTGATACGTGTTACCTAAACTTAAACGTGCTGGAATCACATCAAATAAGCTTCCAGAAATATTTAAATTATTATTTACATAATCGGTTTTTTTGAATAATTCTTCTTGCCAATCTGTATTGTATAAAATTCTACCTTCAATAATGTTTGGCGTCAATGGATCATCAGAAACTGAAGTTGAATGATCATCTACACCTAATTCATTTAACCTTGTTGGTTGATATTGTCTGATTGCGTTTACAAATTCATCGGCATTTAAAACATCAATTTTTCTGTAATGTTTCCCACTTCCATATTGAAAATTATAATCCACTTTTAAGGTTTTTCCACCTTTTTTTGTGGTAATAATAATTACTCCATTAGAAGCTCTTGATCCATAAATGGCAGTTGCAGAAGCATCTTTAAGTACAGAAATTGATTCAATAGTGTTTGGATCTAAAGTAGCTAAGAAGTTTCTAGAACCAGCCGGAGTTTCGTTTGAAATTGGTAAACCATCTACAACTATTAATGGGTCGTTACTTGCGTTAATTGAAGCTCCACCTCTAATTCTAATAGCCGAACCACTTGCTGGACCTCCACCAGTATTAATTTGTAAACCAGCAACTCTACCATTTAATAGGTTTTCTACCGTTGGTGTGGCACCTTTATTAAAATCTTTAGAAGAAATTTGTGTGACAGCACCCGTCGCATCTTTTTTCTTTACCTTACCATATCCAATTACTACAACTTCTTCAATTCCTAATCCTTCCTGTTGTAAAGAAACCGTAAAGTTTTCTTGGTTATTAAAAGTTATAATTTCTGTTTTATATCCCAAAAATGAGAAGGAAACAGCATCTCCTGATTTTACATTTTTTAAAGTAAATGCACCTTCTGAATCCGTAAATGTCCCATTTGTAGTTCCGTCGATTGTAACGGAAACCCCAGGCATTACTTGATTGTTTGATGCATCAATAACTTTCCCCGAAAAAGTGCTTTGTGCTAAAACGCTAAAGGGTAAAATGAGCATAAAAAACAGTAATTTTTTTAGCATTGTTTTCATACAATTTGTTTAAATTAATAGTCAGTTTAGTTGCTTATACATTCACTTCAAAAGTTAAATTTATGTAAATTTTTCATTAATCAAAGCCAAACAATTTATAAAACTCAACGAAAACGTTTTCGTGTTGAAAACTTTATTTTTTTTCTATGTTTTTTATGATAAAAATGCAGGATAAATAATTTTTTTGTGATAAAAATGCGTCATTGATAATCAATTTTGAAATGCAGTCGAAGCAATTCAATAAAAAAAATGTAACTTGTTGCCGAAAAATATTTTTTTAAAACAAATTGTGATGAGAAGAAAGGTTACGTTAAAACAAATTGCTAAAGAATTAGACATCTCTATTTCAACCGTTTCTAAATCGCTTCGTGATAGCCATGAAATTAGCGAAGAAACGAGATTGAAAGTAAAAGCATTTGCGAAATTATATAACTATAAACCCAATAATATTGCACTGAGTTTAAAGAATAAAAAAACGAAAACCATTGGAATTATTATTCCTGAAATTGTACATCATTTTTTCGCCACCGTAATTAGTGGAATTGAACACGTTGCTAACGAATATGGCTATAATGTAATTGTTACTTTATCTGACGAATCTTTTGATAAAGAAGTCATTAACTTAGAAATGTTAGCAAGTGGAAGTACAGATGGTTTTATCATGTCTCTTTCTAAAGAAACCCAACTAAAAAAAGATTTTCATCACCTAGAAGAAGTCATTAATCAAGGTATGCCAGTAGTGTTGTTTGACAGAATTACGAATGATGTTTTTTGCGATAAAGTTATTATTGATGATCAATTAGCCGCTTATAATGCCACAGAATTTTTTATTTCCAATAACTATAAAAAAGTAGCTCTAATTACAACGGTAGATTATGTTAGCGTTGGAAAACTTCGTACCGAAGGATATTTGAAAGCTTTGTCTGATAATAATATCAAACCAAACGAAAACTTAATTATAAAAATTGAAGACATCGAACATTGTCAGGATCAAATAGTAGATTTAATTTCGAATAACGACATCGATGCCGTTTTTGCTGTGAACGAACTTTTTGCCGTAACTGCTATAAAAGCGATCAATAAAATTGGTAAAAATGTGCCAAATGATATTGCTGTGATTGGTTTTACAGACGGAATTATTTCACAATTTTCTACTCCAACCATTACAACAGTAAGTCAGAACGGAATTAAAATGGGACAAAAAGCAGCAAAAATGTTGATCGAAAGACTGGAAAAAGAGGAAGATGACGAACAATATACTACTGAAATTATAGAAACAGAATTGATTTTCAGAGAATCTACGACAACGTAATAGTTTTATGTAGTTTCTTAAAAACCAGCACTTTAATAATTTATATTTCGCATATTTTACGTATTTTTGAAAAATTATTTTTAGATTATTCAAAATAATTTACTTTAATTTGTGTCAATCAAAGCTTATAATTCACTTCAAAAATTAATTAAAGTTTTGATAAGCATTTAAAAAACGCTTATCGTAGTATTAATAACTAATTACGATAAATGGAAAAGCGTAAGTTAAGTTTCTGGGAAATTTGGAACATGAGTTTCGGTTTCTTAGGAATACAGTTTGGTTTTGCCTTACAAGGAGGCTTTATGTCCAGAATTTTTCAAACTCTTGGAGCTGAAAAGGATGATATTCCAGCACTATGGATTGCTGCGCCTTTAACTGGTTTATTGGTGCAACCCATAATTGGATATTTAAG
>JAZKHI010000029.1:0-30212 GCA_040385445.1 Bacteroidota bacterium
CCCCCGACCCCCTCGGTGTAAACGAGGTGCTCTGAACCAGCTGAGCTAATCGCCCCAATATGTTTTTTTCTTTATCTTTCTAACCCCAACCACTTCCGATGATAATCGGAATGCTCTGAACCAGCTGAGCTAATCGCCCCAATAAAATGCGCTACTTCCGTAATGCGAGTGCAAATATACACTCAATTTTTATATTTGCAAGTAAAAAGAAAAAATAATTAATTAAATTTTATATCCTCTAAAATTACTTGATTCGTTTTATTTATAATAGTTAAGGTAACTTTTTTATTCTCAGATAATTGAGATTCTATAATATATTTCTTTCCTTGTTTATAAGGAATATTACTTTTCTCAAAATCTACATCACCATTAAAAATAGCATTATCAATTTCCTTCATATTCGTTAATTTCTTCGCAAAAATGCTGTCTACAGCTGCTGAAGTTTGAAAAGGTTTACTTCTAATATCTTTAATTACTCTACAATTTGGAAAATAACAAAAAGTAACTCCTTTTGATTCTGCTTTTGCCGATAAAAATTCACCCACAAAATAAAATCCAATTAATAATCCAAATATGTAAAATGCTAATCTCCAACGTAATGTCATGGTGCTTTAAAATTAATTTTGGCAAAGATAGAAAAAGTTAGAAGTCCAAAGTTAGAAGTTGGAAGTTTTTTTATCATTTTTACTATCAATTAAACGAATCAAATCTTAAATTTGCACTTTTAATCTAAGCTTTTGATTCCAAATAAAACATTAAAACATCACAATGATTTATATGGTTTTTTAGTAATTAAAATAATTTCACTTTTTTTAGAAATAATATTATAACAAAATTCTTTTAAAATGTTATTTTTATTACTTTTGAGCAAAATTTTACAACTACAATTATGATTTTTGAAAGACAGAATTTAACCAACGAAGAATTAATCCATTTATATAAAAAATTAGTTAAGCCAAGACTAATTGAAGAGAAAATGTTGATTCTTTTACGTCAAGGGAAAGTATCAAAATGGTTTTCAGGTATTGGTCAGGAAGCAATTTCTGTTGGAATTACTTGTGCTTTGGATAAAGACGAATATATCTTACCAATGCACCGTAATTTAGGAGTTTTCACTTCCCGTGAAATTCCTTTACATCGTTTATTTTCACAATGGCAAGGTAAAGCAACTGGTTTTACAAAAGGTCGTGATAGAAGTTTCCACTTCGGAACTCAAGAATATAAAATTATCGGAATGATTTCGCATCTTGGCCCACAATTAGGTGTCGCAGACGGAATCGCTTTAGCAAATAAATTAAAACAAAACGGAAAAGTAACTGCTGTTTTTACTGGTGAAGGCGCAACTTCTGAAGGAGATTTCCACGAAGCTTTAAATATTGCTTCGGTTTGGGATTTACCAGTTTTATTTGTAATTGAAAATAACGGTTACGGACTTTCAACGCCAACTAACGAACAATATCGTTGTGAAAACTTAGCAGATAAAGGTGTAGGTTACGGAATGGAAAGCCATATTATTGATGGAAACAACATTTTAGATGTTTACACAAAAATTGCTGAATTAAAAGCATCAATGATTGATAATCCTCGTCCAGTTTTATTAGAATTCAAAACATTCAGAATGCGTGGACATGAAGAGGCGAGTGGTACAAAATATGTTCCTCAAGAATTAATGGACATGTGGGCTGAAAAAGACCCAATCGAAAACTTTAGAAAGTATTTAAAACTTACAGATGTTTTATCTGAAGAAGTAGACGATCAAATTCGTGCAGAAATTAAAGCGGAAATTGACGAACATTGGGCAATTACGCAAGCTGCTCCAGAAGTTGTGGCTGATTTGCATGAAGAATTAAACGATGTTTACATGCCATATACGCATGAAGAATTTAATCATTCGGATGCCAAAGAAAATATCAGAGTTGTGGATGCGATTTCTCAATCGTTAAAACAATCAATGGAACGTCATGATAACTTAGTTATTATGGGTCAAGATATCGCAGAATATGGTGGTGCTTTTAAAATCACAGAAGGTTTCGTAGATGCTTTTGGGAAAGAAAGAGTTAGAAATACACCAATTTGTGAAAGTGCTGTTGTTTCAGCCGGAATGGGATTATCTATTAACGGACATAAAGCAATTGTGGAAATGCAATTTGCTGATTTCGTTTCTACAGGATTCAATCCGATTGTAAATTTATTAGCGAAACAACATTATCGTTGGAATGAAAAAGCGGATGTTGTAGTTCGTATGCCTTGTGGTGGTGGAACTCAAGCTGGACCTTTCCACTCACAAACTAACGAAGCTTGGTTTACAAAAACACCTGGTTTAAAAGTAGTTTATCCAGCATTTCCTTACGATGTGAAAGGTTTGTTGAATACTGCTATTAATGATCCAAATCCAGTTATGTTTTTCGAACATAAACAATTATATAGAAGTGTGTATCAAGATGTTCCAACAGATTATTACACAATTCCTTTCGGGAAAGCTTCATTAATTAAAGAAGGTAAAGATGTTACAATTATTTCTTTCGGAGCTGGAGTGCATTGGGCTTTAGATACTTTAGCTAAAAATCCTGAAATTTCAGCGGATTTATTAGATTTAAGAACACTTCAACCTTTAGATACGGAAGCAATTTTTGCATCAGTACAAAAAACAGGAAAATGTATCATTTTACAAGAAGACACTTTATTTGGTGGAATGTCTAGTGATATTTCTGCATTAATTATGGAAAATTGTTTCCAATATTTAGATGCTCCTGTGAAAAGAGTAGGTAGTTTAGAATCGCCAATTCCTTTTGTAAAAGCAATTGAAGATCAATACTTACCAAAGGCTCGTTTCGAAACAGATTTAAAAGAATTATTACAATATTAAATTGTTTTACATAATTTAAAAGCGCACTAGTTGCGCTTTTTTTGTGCTTCATAAAACAAGATTTAATATATTTACATTTATAAAAAATTAGCAAAAATGAGTTACTATAAAATCAAAGATTTAGAAAATTACTTTAAAATGTATAAAAAATCAGTGCGCGAGCCCCGAAAGTTTTGGGATAAAGTGGCTGATGAGAACTTCACTTGGTACCAAAAATGGGACAAAGTTTTTGAAGTAGATATGCAAGAAGCAAATTTTAAATGGTTTTTAAATGCGAAAGTAAACATTACTAAAAACTGCATCGACAGACATTTAGCTAAAAAAGGAGATAAAACAGCGATTATTTTTGAACCGAATGATCCAAATGAAGAAGCGTTACATATTTCGTATAACGAGTTATATGAAAGAGTGGCGAAAATGGCGAATGTTCTTAGAGAACAAGGCATTAAAAAAGGCGACAGAGTTTGTATTTATTTACCAATGATTCCAGAATTAGCTGTTTCTGTTTTGGCTTGTGCCCGAATTGGTGCTGTTCATTCGGTAGTTTTTGCTGGATTTTCAGCCTCAGCTGTTGCAGCAAGAATTAACGATTCGGAATGTAAAATGGTAATTACTTCTGATGGTGGATTTAGAGGAAATAAATCAGTTGATTTAAAAGGAATTGTAGATGAAGCTCTAGAAAAATGTCCTTGTGTAGAAACTGTTTTAGTAGCAAAAAGAACTAATACTGCAGTAAATATGAAAGAAGGTCGCGATATTTGGTTGCAACCACTTTTAGATACGGCAATCGGAAACAATGTAGCTGAAATCATGGATGCTGAAGATCCATTATTCATTTTATATACTTCTGGTTCAACTGGAAAACCAAAAGGAATGCTACATACAACAGCAGGATATATGGTTTATACGGCTTATACATTCAAGAATGTTTTCAACTATGAAGAAAACGATGTGTTTTGGTGTACTGCCGATATTGGTTGGATTACCGGACATTCTTATATTTTATACGGACCACTTTTAAATGGAGCAACAACTGTCATTTTTGAAGGTGTTCCATCTTACCCAGATTTTAGTCGTTTTTGGGAAGTTATCGAAAAACATAAAGTCACTCAATTTTACACAGCGCCAACGGCTATTCGTGCTTTAGCAAAAGAAAGTATCGATTATGTACAACGTTTTCCTTTAAAATCATTAAAAGTGATTGGATCAGTTGGAGAACCTATTAACGAAGAAGCTTGGCATTGGTATAACGATCACGTAGGAGGAAAGCGTTGTCCGTTAGTTGATACTTGGTGGCAAACGGAAACTGGTGGAATTATGATTTCTCCAATTCCTTTCGTTACACCAACAAAACCAACATATGCGTCGTTACCATTACCTGGGATTCAACCCGTTTTAATGGACGAATTACGTAATGAAATTGAAGGCAATCAAGTTACTGGAAGTTTGTGTATTAAATTCCCTTGGCCTTCAATGGCAAGAACGATTTGGGGTGATCACCAAAGATATAAAGAAACGTATTTTACAGCCTTTCCGGGTAAATATTTTACTGGTGATGGCGCTTTACGCGATGAAGTTGGTTATTACCGAATTACGGGTAGAGTAGACGATGTTATTATTGTTTCTGGACATAATTTAGGAACAGCGCCAATTGAAGATTCAATTAACGAGCATCCAGCGGTTGCAGAAAGTGCTATTGTTGGTTTTCCTCACGATATTAAAGGAAATGCATTATATGGTTTCGTAATTTTGAAAGAAACGGGAGAAAGTAGGGATAAAGATAATTTATCTATTGAAATCAACCAGTTAATTTCTGATCAAGTTGGGCCAATTGCTAAATTAGATAAAATTCAGTTTGTATCTGGCTTACCAAAAACACGTTCAGGAAAAATCATGAGACGTATTTTAAGAAAAATTGCGGAAGGTGAAGTGGACAATTTTGGAGACATTTCTACGTTATTAAATCCAGAAATTGTAGAAGAAATTAAGAACGGAAAATTATAAAAGCCAACTTTTAGTCATAATTATAAAAAAGAGGTACAATTTTGTATCTCTTTTTCTGTTAAAATCATCATAATGAATCGTATTAAAATCTATTTTTTATTAATATTTGCCTTTTTAATTTCTTGTTCAAAAGAAAAATCAGAAAAATCTGTTGAATTAGAAAAAAGAATAGTAGGAATTCAACCTTACGAGAAGTTTTCAACAGAAGAAGCTGCATTAATTTCATCTGTAATTGATAGCTTTTACCAATTAGAAACTAAAGTTTTACCTGCGAAATCATTGCCGAAAATTGCATTTACAAAAATAAAATCGCCACGATATCGAGCAGATAGTATTATTAAAATTCAAAACCAAAATATTCCAAAAAACGTATATTATGTTTTGGGACTAACAAATGAAGATATTTCTGTAACAAAAAATGATAAAAATGGTCAAATCTTAGAGCCAAAATGGAAATATTGCGATTTTGGAGTTATGGGATTGGCTTACAGACCTGGAAAAAGTGCTATTGTCTCTAAATTTAGAATTAAAAGCAAAAACCATAAAATGGAAATGACACGCTTGCGAAAAGTGGCTATTCACGAGTTTGGACATAATTTAGGATTGCCACATTGTCCAGATAAAAACTGCGTAATGACAAGCGCTGCGGAGAAATTAACAACAATTGATAACGAAAAATTAGCCTTGTGCGATAAATGCAAAAAAATAATTAACTATAAATATTAAAAATAGTAAGCTATTTTACATTAATAGTATTTATAAATATTTATTTTTGCAATATTACAAAGCGTTAAACAAATTATTTAATATGAATTTTACATCAGTAAAACAGACTCTTTTCGAATTACAACATTTATTAAATCAGATCTCTGAAGATGATTATTCAAAACCTATTGAATACTTAAGTAATGCTTCAATTGGTGAGCACACACGTCACATTATTGAATTGTTTCAGTGTGCTATTAATTCTTATGAATTGGGTGAATTAAATTACGATAATAGAAAAAGAAATCTTTTAATTCAAACTAGTCCAACTTTTGCTATTGAAAACATTGATGCAATTTGTAATACTATTGAGAAAGAAAACAAAGATTTAATTCTAGAAAGTGTCTTTTTCGAAGAGATTTCACGCATAAATACTAATTATTTTAGAGAAGTTATCTATAATTTAGAACATTGTATTCATCACCAAGCGCTAATAAAAGTGGCTGTTTTTCAATTTGAATACTTAGTGGTTAATGAAAATTTTGGTGTAGCGCCTTCAACAATTGCTTTCAGAAATCAATGTGCACAGTAAGTTTTGTTTACGCAAATGATTCATTTTTATTAACTTCCAATAGAGATGAAAAAATAACGCGACCTTCAGCAATTGAACCAAAAATTTATCAAACAGCAACCAAAAAAATAATTTATCCAAAAGACTCAAAAGCTGGCGGAACTTGGTTTGTGGTGGACGAATTTGGTAATACAATAATTCTTCTAAACGGAGGAAAAACGAAACATATCGCCAAAGAAAAATACAGATTGAGTCGTGGTGTAATTGTGTTAGATTTAATGGCTTCTAATTCCATTGTTTCTAGTTGGAAAACTATTGATTTAACTGATATAGAACCTTTTACTTTATTGGTTTTAGAGGATAAAAAGCCTTATCAATTACAATGGAGTGGTGAAGAAAAATTTACAGATAAGTTAGAAATTAAACAAACTTATATTTGGTCTTCATCCACATTATATACGCCTGAAATTCAGCAACAACGCGCCGATTGGTTTGCTCAATATATGAATGAAAATCCAGGAATTTCAGCTGAAAAGATGAAGTTTTTCCATAAAAATACTGAACCAAAAGATTCAAAAAATGGTTTAATCATCAATCGTGATAATTTATACAAAACCTTAAGCGTTACACAGGCAGTTATTTCAGGAAATTCTGTATTTGTGAATCATTCCGATTTAATTGAGGATAAAGAATATTCTATTACTTTTTAAATGAAGCTATTTATACATAAAGTTCTAAACTGGGAATATTGGCCGTTTGGTATAGTTTATTTTCCAATATTTTTTCTTTGGGTTTATTATTCTATAAAAGCAAAAACGATATTTTTCTTCAATTCTGCCAATCCAAAAATGAAGAATGGCGGATTTATGAATGAAAGTAAAATTGAAATTTACGATTTAATTCCACCACAATATTATCCCAAAACTCAGTTTGTTAAAGTAAATACGAGTATTGAAGCGGTTTTAAGTACTTTAGAAAACTTACAACAAAATTATCCATTAATTTTAAAACCAGATATGGGTTTAAGAGGAAATGGTGTAAAAAAAGTGACTAATCTAGAGGAATTAAAAGAATATCATACTAAAGCGGATTTCGATTTTTTAATTCAAGATGTTATTCCTTTTGAAAATGAAGTGGGGATTTTTTATGTGAAGTTACCGAATGAAACCAAAGGAAAAATAACTGGAATTGTCTCTAAAGAATATTTAATTGTTGAAGGTGATGGAGTCAGTACAATTGAACAATTAATTAAGAAAACCCCAAGGTTTGAATTTCAATTAAAGTCTTTACAGAAAGAGTATAAGAGCAAACTACTTAAAGTTTTACTTAAAGGTGAAAAAGTAAATTTAGTGCCTTATGGAAACCATGCTCGTGGTGCGAAATTCGTAGATTCAAGTTATTTGATTTCTGAAAAATTAAACAATGTTATTGAAAATATCAGCAAAGATATTTCTGAATTTTATTTCGGACGATTTGATATCATGTACAACACTTTTGAAGAATTAGAAAACGGAAAAAACTTTTCAATTGTTGAATTAAACGGAAGTGCCAGTGAACCGACACACATTTACGATCCAAAACATTCTATCTTCTTCGCTTGGAAAGAATTAGCCAGACACATTACTTACATGTACAAAATTGGAAAATACAATAACGATAGAGGTTTCAAATTCATGAGTTATAAAGACGGAATGAAAGAATATAAAGCACATAACGAGTGTTTGAATAAAATTATTTCTATATAATTTTGAAAATTTTAAAAAACATAATAGTTGGTTTCGCCGTAAGTTTTATAGGTTCCATTCCTCTGGGATATCTTAATTTAATTGGCTATCAGATTTATACTACCTCAAATATTAATCAATTAAATTTATATTTATTTGGTGTTTTATGTGTGGAAGCCATTGTGATTTATACGACTTTAAAGTTTTCTTCAAAAATTTCTATGAACCCGAAATGGAAAAATTATATTTCTATTTTTTCCTTCATTTTTTTACTCGGAATTGCTTTATTAACTTACAATTCCACTTCAAACGAAAGTAATGTTTTAGATAAATATAATTCCTATTTAAGCTATTCTGCGTTGATTTCTGGGATAATTTTAAGTGGTCTTAATTTTGCTCAAATTCCATTTTGGATGAGTTGGAATTTATATTTAACCAATGAAAATTACATTACTTCTTCAGGAAAAAAAGGGTTGTTTTATGTTTTTGGAACTATTGTAGGAACCTATTTTGGGATGTTAGCTATTGTTTTCTCTATTCAAGCTGCAAAAAATGAAGATTATATTTCTCCAACATTTTTCTCTAAACACATTTGGGTAATTTTCTTTGTATTAGCCATTTTTCAATTATTTCAAATTTTAAGAGCGAACTTAAAATCTAAATAAACGTTTTTTGTTAGCTAACTGACATTAATCCAATTCGTAAATGCTTAATTTTGAGTAATTAAAAATTGAAATTATGAAAAAGTTAGGTATTTTTTTGATTATAGCTTTGTCTATTTTTTCTTGTGAAAAAGAAGGAGAATTTACGCAAACCAATAATCAAACCATCGATTTAAATACGGCTGTCCTATTAAAAACTGGACAGTTTACCACAACATCTGGAATTTCAGGTTCTGGAAGTGTGAAAATTTATTCTGAAAACAGTCAGCGTAAATTAGTTTTAGAAAATTATACGATAGAAAATGGCCCCGATTTAAAAGTCTATCTTTCCACAACCGATGCTCCAAATACATTTGTAAATTTAGGAAATTTGAATACTGAAACGGTTTATTTGATTCCGAATTCAGTAGATTTAAATGTTTATAAATATGTTTTGATTCATTGTCAGCAATACAATCATTTGTTTGCAATTTCACTTCCAAATTAGTCTAAATGAGAAAGTTATCATATAGTTTTATTATATTAATTTGTTCGTTCAGTTACGGTCAAGGCTGTAGCGATGCTGGAATTTGTTCAATTGGAAATGCTTTTTCTTCTGTAATTGATTCAACTAAAAACCAAATTGAAGTAGGTAACGTTTTCGGAAAAGGATTGGAAGATGTGGTATATATTTCTCCTTATGTTTCTTATACAAGACAATTTAACACTCGTTTTTCATTAACTACAAAAATTACGTATTCTCAGGCTTCAGGGAGTTTTGGAACACGTGGAAATATTGCAGATGCTTTTCTGATTGGAAATTATAAGTTTTCAGAGAAAAATAATAAACAATGGAGTTCACTTTTCGGAGTTAAAATTCCGTTTACTGGAAGCAATGACAAAATAAATAATTTCTCCATTCCGCTGGATTATCAGTCGAGTTTAGGAACGTATGATTTGTTCTTAGGTGCCGATTTAAAATATAAAAAGTGGAATTTTAATACAGCAATTCAAATTCCAGTAATCAATTCTAATGCAAATTCCTATTTTGACGAATATTCCGCTTCGGATGATTTTTCAACAACCAATTTATTTGAAAGAAAATCGGATGTTCTGTTTAGAAGTATGTACACTTTTAAATCGAAAAGCCAGAAATTCACTTATAAACCTAATTTTTTGTTCATTTATCATGTTGGAAATGATTCTTATGAAGATATTTTTGGCAACCGACAAGAAATTCAAGATTCAGAAGGATTAACGGTTAATGCGAATTTAATTTCGAATTATAAAATCAACGAAACCAATAGTATTGAAGCTTCATTAGCTTTTCCAGTAGTTGTTAGGGAAATTAGACCAGATGGATTAACGCGAGCAATTACATTAGGAATCAATTATAAATATTCATTTTAATTTGTTTGTGTTAGTCTACTAACCTTTTATCTTTTGGATATTATCTAATTTTGAAAAATAAATTAAAACGAAACATCATGAAAAAGATATTAACTATTATATTACTGATTGTCACAACAATTGGTTTTTCTCAAAATCAATCGAAAAGAACGACAGAGTTTAATTTAGAAAAGAAAGTCGCGATTCAAGGTTATGATCCTGTTGGGTATTTCAAACAAAACAAAGCTGTAAAAGGAAAAAAGGAAATAACTACAACTTATGAAGGTGTAACTTATTATTTTTCGAATGTAGAAAATAAAAATTTATTTGTAAAAACACCAGCAAAATATGAACCTCAGTATGGTGGTTGGTGTGCTTACGCGATGGGTGAATCAGGAGATAAAGTCGAAATTAATCCAGAAACCTTTAAAATTATTGATGGGAAATTGTTCTTATTTTACAATGCGTATTTTAATAATACGTTGAAAAGTTGGAATAAAAATGAGGCTTCTTTAAAAGCTAAAGCCGATGTGAACTGGAAAAAAGTAATCAAATAGAATTATGAAAAGATATTTCATCATCTTTTTAAAAGTGATTGTAGCTATAATTTTATTGCAAACGTTATACTTTAAATTTTCGGGAAACCCTGAATCTGTTTATATTTTTGAAAAATTAGGAGCGGAACCTTTTGGTAGAATTGGTTCAGGAATTATTGAATTAATCGCTTCGATTTTACTTTTTGTAGATAAAACCAAGTTTTATGCCGCCTTAACAATTGTAGGAACGATGTTAGGAGCGATTATTTCACATTTATTCATACTTGGAATTGAGATTATGAATGATGGCGGAACGTTATTTATATTAGCTGTGATTGCGTTGATTTCTAGCGCAATACTAACAATATATTATCTTTCGGATTTGAAAAAACTAAATAACAAAATGATAAATTCATTTTTGAGTTAGTTTATTTTATACCCAATTTGTCTTTCATCTTCATAAACAACAAACCAATAGAATACGCATCATCAGCTACTGAATTTCTAATACTCATAGCGATTTTGAGCGCTTTGTTCATTTCTTCTAAAGAATATTTTTTTTCGTTAGTATCCATAATTTTATTGAACATGGCTTCAATATCAAAAGCTTCATTTCTTATGTTACCCAATTTCATTCTACTTAACGCTTCATTTAACATTTCAATATCAAAATCTACTCGATGTCCAATTAATATGGAGTTGCCTAGGTAATTTAATAGGGTTTCAATGGCATTATTTTCAAATACTTTTTCGATTTTGCTTACAGAAATAAATTCGTTATCAATATCTAATTCCGTATGTCTTTTGTGAATGATGAAAATCTCAAAGGAATCTTTAATAATAATTCGGTTATCAATCACTGAAGTGGCTGCAATTGACATAATCACATCTTTTTCAGTATCTAAACCAGAAGTTTCCATACTAATTACCACATATTTTGTTGCCGGGTTCTTAAAAGAATCGGTATAGTTTTTCCAAAATTCAGGATATTCTTTATTAAAAAATTTTGATAGCATGGTTTTATGAAAATCTAGTTAATTTGTATTTATCTTTTATTAATTCGATAATGTCATCAATATCACCTAATGATTTTTTCAATTCTTCTTTATCAATTTTTGATAGTTTAGTTGTATCAATAAACGCACCATCATTATCATTGATAATTCCTTCTCTTGTTCTGAATTCTTGTAATTTGATATAATTTTCAGCAAAATCAAGGTATTTTTCAGCATTTTTAGGGTCAGTTATGGCCATTTGCTTAAATCTTAAGAAAGTATTGTTTACACCTTTTAAGTTATGACTTAAAGCAAAAATTCGAGCTGCATCAATATAAAATTGTAACCCTTTTTGTTTCAAATTAAATTTATCTTTATGAATTCCGGTTTCTTCCACTGCAAATTTCTTGAAAAAGGTGAGTGGTGGTGGCGATTTCAATAATTGATTTCCGATATAATCGAAAAATATTTTATTATTAGCCAAACTCTGATGAATAGCGATTTCTAAAGAATCTTTAATTTTAGTTTCTCCATAAATATATTCGAAATCAAAGAAAATCCCACTGAAATCTGACATATTTTCACCTGGAGATTTGATACAATTCTTATAAATCGCAGTAAAATCAGATAAAGACTTACACCATTTTATATTACTCGCTAAATGATCGAAAGGACAAGGTTTATAACCTAATAATTCCATGTTTGAAATCACCATTTTAGCCAATTGTACGAAGTAAAACTTAACATCTCGGTGTTTTTCAGCCGCAACATCTTCATACACAATCATATTATCCTGATCACTCAAAACCAATTGTTCATTACGTGCCTGACTTCCCAATGATAACCAAACAAAGCGAGCAGGAGGTGAGCCAATAGTATCAATACAAAATTTAATGCATTGTTGAATAATAGTGTGCAAGATTCCTCCAGCTGTGTTATTAATATGAAAAATTGGAATGCCTTTGGTAAACGAATTCTGAATGACAAACAAATATTTAGAATGGATGTATTTTAATTCCTCAAAATTTTTGCAATTTCGAATCTCATCAATTAAAACACCAGGATTATTAGATTGCGATTTGATAATATCACGTTCACAAATCATCCCTTTAACACGAGTGTTTTCAGTACCATCTTCAGTAACTAATAAATAATCGGTGTCGTTTTTCAGCAATAATAATTGAGCTTCAGCAACTGAAATAGATTCTTCAACTATTGTAACGTTTTGTTGCATAATAGTAGTACAGTCGGCATCTAAATTAATAATTCCGAAAGCAATTTTCTTTTTAAAATCGGCATCTGTAATTAATCCATTAATTCTAGCGTTATTGGTAATAATTGCATAAGATTTATCGGTTTCTACCATTTTTTTAGCAACAGAAGAAATAGAGGTGTGAATGGGAATTAATAGTGGATTTTTATCGTAATCTAATTCTTGAAAATAAGAAAAATCAGTTAATTCAGATTCAGAACCAGCTTCCGAAATAGCTTTTAAATTTTGATAGTTTTCTCCAGTTGATTTGGTTTGCTCTGAAAAACTTTCTAAAAAGTAATCCATCACAACAGAATATTTTGCCAATAATGGTTTAAATAATACAATTGGAATGGCATAAACTACAGCATCTTCATTCGCAATAGAATTTAGAGAATAGTTGTTTTTAGCAAAAAACGGGCGCAATCCAAAAATAGAACCTACATAACATTTTGATACTAAAGTTTCCTGAGCGTCAATAATTTTTGTTAAATGTATAATTCCAGAATTTACGATATAGAAATTTTTATGCAATTCATCATTTATTTTGAACAAACGTTTCGATTTTTCTAAATAAATAATTTCGCTTTGTGAAGCAATATCGAATAAGTCGCTGTATTGTACAGTTTTAAATGGATCGTATTGCTGTAAAAAGTCTACAATATTTTCTGCAAAAGTATTCTTCATAATAGGAGTAAGTAAATACACATCAAATTTAAACAAATATATCAATAGTTAAAGACTTAATTTAAAATATTCTATTTTACATAATGTATATTATAGTTCAAATATATTATTTTAAAATTATCATAAATACTGCGTTAATTGCTAAACATTATTTAGTTTTGTATGAAATATAAATTTATACATAAAATGCTAAACTGGTTTAAAAAAATTGCACTACTTGAAGGATTATCTTTATTACTATTATTATTTGTAGCCATGCCGTTGAAATATCTTGCAGATTTGCCAATCTATGTAAAATACGTTGGAATGACTCACGGAATTTTATTCATATTATATGTGATTATGGCTTTTTTACTTAAAGAAGAAAAAAACTGGAATCTTAAGAATTTTGGAATTATATTAATTGCATCATTTATTCCAGCTGGAACATTTTACGTTGATAAAAAATATCTGAGCTAAAAAACTTCGATATTTCAAAAAAAATAAAAATATTTTCAGAATATGAAAGTTTTCGACTTAGCAGAACCTTTATTAAAAAAACTTGATTTTGGTGCAGATTTTACCTTATACGGAAATTTGTTCATCAATTTATTGGTATTGATGTTAATTGCTTACGCCATAGATTATTTGGCTAAAAAAGTATTAATAATTGGTTTGGCTATTGTTGCAACCTATACAAAATCAACTTTTGACGATTTTTTAGTCGCCAATAAAACAGCTAAATATATTGCACATTTAGTACCATTATACTACATGAGTAAAAAAATACCAGTAGTTTTAGATGATTTTGTGTATTGGGAAAATTTATTTGGAAAAAGCGTTAAAATTGTCATCATTGTTTTATCTCTTTTTATTGTTCGAAGTATATTTAATTCGTTAAAAGATTATTTAAAAACTTTACCAAAATATAATGATAAACCTATTGATAGTTACATTCAGGTAATTATGATAGTTTTATGGATTTATGCTTTAGTTTCTATTGTTTTATTGCTTTTTGATACAAAAAAGAATGTTTTATTAACGGCTTTTGGTTCTATTTCAGCTTTAATTATCTTAGTTTTTAGAGATACAATCTTAGGATTTGTAGCTAGTATTCAAGTCACTGTGAACGATATGGTTCGTATTGGTGATTGGATTACAGTAGATAAATTTGGTGCAGATGGCGAAGTCGAAGAAATTAATTTAGCAACAGTAAAAGTTAGAAATTTTGACAACACTACTTCCACTATTCCAACCTATAGTTTAATTTCTGATAGTTTTAGAAATTGGCGCGGCATGATAAATTCTGATGGTAGACGAATTAAAAGACACGTATTAATAAAAGGTGCAACCGTTAGATTTATTACGAATGAAGAATTAGAATCGTTTAAACGTATTCAATTTGTGGCGAGTTATATCGACAGACGAAAAGCAGATATTGACAAATATAATATTGCAAATAATATTGATAAGTCTTTAAATGTAAACGGAAGAAACCTTACTAATTTAGGGCTTTTTAGAAAATATATTCAAAGATATATTGAAACTCATCCTGGTGTAAATAAAGACATGCAGTTGATGGTAAGACATTTGCAACCAACAGAAAAAGGAATTCCATTAGAAATTTACTGTTTTAGTAAAGATAAAAAATGGGAAAACTACGAATATATTATGGCTGATATTTTTGATCATGTCATTGCTTCTATTCCGTATTTCGATTTAGAATTATTTGAAGTACAACATGTTAAAGCAGATAAACTAAATTTACTTGACATAATAGATACAGAATAATCAACTCATTATAAAATAGAGTTGACTATATCTAAATGATCAAATGCTAATTCTGGTAAATGATTCATTGAAAACCATTTTACATCTTTGGCATCATCTTTAGCTTTTACTATTTGATTATCAATTAAGTCAGTTTGGTACGCCACGGAAATCATATGTCCGCGTGGATCACGATTCGGTTTTCCGAAAGCACCAATTTGTGTCATTTCACCCGTTTCAATATTGGTTTCTTCAAACAGCTCTCTCCTAGCCGCTTGTTCTAAATCTTCGTTTTCATCCACAAATCCGCCAGGTAAAGCCCAGCAATCTTTAAAAGGTTCATTCAGTCGTTTTATTAATAAGATTTCGTCTGTTATTTTGTTAATAACTAATACATCAACTGTTACAAAAATTTTAGATACGTATTTAGACATGATTGTTTTTTTTGTAAATTTAAAATAAAAAATGATAGAACGTAGCCAATTTCTTTTGCCACTTAAAACTGTAAAGTTTGGAGATGAAAATGTGGAATCATTAAGTGAGGAATATTTTCAAAATAATACATTACGACCGATTCTTAAATTGCAAAACGATTTATTAATTGAAGTTTTTAAGAATTATGCCGTAAAACAGAAGAGTACATTTTTTGAACTTTCTCCTGATAAAAAAGAAAAGTATATCGAAAATGTCATTCAAAAGGATATTAAGTTCAGAAATTCGCTAAAAGGAATTATTATTGCCCTTTTTAGTGTTGAAGAATATTTAGATTATATTAAAAACTCTTCAAATTTAAATAAACGAATGATGACGATGTTAATTGAAAGATTAAAAAGTCAGATTCAAATACTAACAATTGACTAAATGGAAGTTGAGAATTTACCAAAAGATAAAAAAATAATTCTATTTGATGGTGTTTGTAATTATTGTAATGATAAAATTAATTTCATTATAAAGAATGATAAACAGGATGTTTTCAGATTTGTGGCTTTACAAAGCGAAACAGGTCAAAAGATAATTAAGTATTTAGGTATAGATAATTCAATTGATAGTATTGTGCTATATGAACCTGGATATGCTTATTTTATAAAGTCAGAGGCTGTTTTTAGAATTATTAAACATTTGTCGTCCACTGTAAAACTATTGTTGTTTTTTAATTTTATTCCTACCGGTATAAAGAATATATTTTACGACTTAATTGCCAGAAACAGATACAATTGGTATGGTAAAAAAGAAAGTTGTATGATGCCAACCGAAGCATTAAAAAGAAAATTTATTGTATAAAAAAATCCCGAATTGCTTCGGGATTTTTCATTTATTCTTATTTGAAATTATTCAACAATTAATTTCTCAACTTTTTTAGCAGTTGCAGATTCAATTGTTACTAAGTAAATTCCTTTAGCTAAATTTCCTAAAGAAATTTGAGATAAATTATTTGTAGCTTCTTTAACTACTCTTCCGTTTAAATCAGTAATAGAAACTTTAGTTAATACTTCTGTTGCAGATTGAATGTTTAAAACATCAGTTGCAGGATTTGGATACATTTTAATTGATGTTGTGTCTCCTGAAACAAAACTATCATTTCCTAATAAAGTGTCAGTAGCAGATGCTCTTACAACTAAATTATCAAATGTCATAGATGCACTTGAAGTGTTTGGTGTAGCAGCAACATGTCCTGAAAATGAAATGATATCTACTTCAGCAGGACCAGTTCCTGGAGCACTTCCATCAACAACAACACCAAGTGGGTCAATACCAGGTCCTTTTAATAAAACCTCCCCAGTTACAACGTTATAAGATAATCCAATTCTTGACCATGCATCTTCTGGTAATTGTATACCTGGAGCCGCAGCTAAAGAATAAGTATAATTACCAACTGGATTTGCACCTGGCGTAGAATAAGCTACAAGAAAAATTTCTTTAGTAGCCGCTCTAACTGTAAATCCTGCTAATACTTTAGTACCAGCAGCATCAAAAATGTATACACCAAAAGTGTTTCTACTTGTAGAAGCTAATCCTGTATTAATATCTACTTCAAGTTCTATAATATCGTTTCCAACTGTTCTAGCTGCCCATGCTGTTGGCAAACCATCTTTCCACATATAACGTGAACCTTTATCTCCATTAGGACCAGTAATAACAAGACCAGCTGCTGGATTTCCCGTTACAGTTGCTTGAAAATTTGTAGTCGCTGAATTTGTTGTAGTTGTTGGTGCTGTACCATTACTCGCAAAAGTAAACCAACTATCTTGACCAGCAGGAGTACCAGTAATAGTTGTACTAATATCTCCAGGTGTTAAAGCTGTGAATTGATCTGTTTGTAAAGTTTGAGCAAAAGAAGCAAATGAAGATAACCCCAATGCTAGCATAAGTAATTTTTTTGTCATAATTGTTTAATTTAAAATATTAAATAAAATTTAAACAAATGTAATAAAAAACTTCTTACGATTTTATAATTTTTGTTTACTTAACAAAAAAAATCCCGTCTCAAATGAAACGGGATTTTTAATCTATTTTTATTGAAATTACTCAACAATTAATTTCTCAACTTTCTTAGCAGTTGCAGATTCAATAGTTACCATGTAAATTCCTTTAGCTAAATCTCCTAAAGAAATTTGAGATAAGTTATTAGAAACTTCTTTAACTACTCTTCCGTTTAAATCTGTAATCGATACTTTAGTTAAAACTTCAATTGAAGATTCAATGTTTAATACATCTTTTGCAGGATTAGGATAAATTTTAACACCAGCAAGTGTAAATGAATCAGCAGATAATGCAGTTGCAGTAACTTTAAAATCATCAACCATAAATCCAAACAAATCTTCAGAAGTACAATGAATCGCAATATAAATATTTTGCCCTTGGTACGTATCTAAATCATATGAATACTCAACATAAGTTCCAAATGTAGCAATTTCTGAAGAAATGTTAGTAAAACTTCCAACAGCAGTGTCAGTTGTTGAAACAGCTACATTAAATGTTTCATCTGGATAAGCATTATCACAAGACTTAGCCCAAAATGTTAATGTATTTCCAGAAGATCCTAAAGAAATACTTGGTGAAATTAACCAATCTTCATTGTTAGGAAACGTAGCATTAGGCACTGCCGCAATAGATGCCATAGCTTTTGTACCTGTTCTAGCAGTCCAGTTACTACTTCCGTCTGCAACTAAAGGTGGTGTTGTAGCAGTTGAGTTAAAAACTATAAATGCAATTGCAGTACCTTCACCTGGAAAAGATGTTGGAGCATCAAATCCATAAGTTGGTCTTAAATCTACATCTGTTAATGTCCATGCACCAACTCCTGTTTTAGCAAAATCAGCATAAGTTTCAAAACTATCCTCAAAAAGTGTAATTTGAGCAGTACTAAATAATGATGAGCATAAAGCTCCAATAAGTAATAATTTTTTCATATTTTTTGTTTTTAATTAATTAATTACAAATCTAATAAAATAAATTGAATTTTGAAGAAAATATTTTCTCTAATTTTATGTTAATTTTTTCGTTAAAAT
Source organism: Bacteroidota bacterium (assembly GCA_040385445.1). Lineage (GTDB taxonomy): Bacteria > Bacteroidota > Bacteroidia > Flavobacteriales > Flavobacteriaceae > Flavobacterium. The sequence continues at coordinate 18,629 of JAZKHI010000029.1, forward strand.
TTTGTTAATTATTGATTTTTCTTCTGTTTCTTTCAGAGATAATTAGAGTTAATTCTCTTCCAGTTTGTCCAGCTACAGAAGTGTTTTCTTGTGCTCGTCTAATTAAGTAAGGCATAACATCTCTAACAGGTCCAAATGGTAAATATTTCGCAACATTATAACCATTTGCGGCTAAGTTATAACTAATATTATCACTCATTCCATACAATTGTCCGAACCAAATTCTTGAATCATTTTTAGCAATTCCTTTTTGAGCCATTAAACTCATTAATAAGTAAGAACTTTCTTCATTATGAGTTCCGGCAAAAATGGCCATTTCATTAATGTTGTCTAACATATAAGTTAAACCAGCATTGAAATTGTCATCTGTAGCTTGTTTGCTTGCACAAATTGGATTTTTATATCCTTTTTCTTCTGCTCGTTTCGCTTCTTTTTCCATGTAAGCACCACGAACCAATTTCATCCCAATATGGTATCCTTTTTCTTTAGCTCTTGCATGTAAGGCTTTTAAATATGGAACTCTATCCCAACGATACAATTGCAATGTGTTAAAAATCAATGCTTTTTTAGTATTGAATTTCTCCATCATTTTTTCTGATAAATCATCTGCAGCATCTTGCATCCAAGTTTCTTCACCGTCAATTAAAATCTGAACATCATTATCATAAGCATATTGGCAAATTTTTTCAAATCGTACCACTACTCTATTCCATTCGTTTTGCTCACTTGAACTTAAAGGTAATTTAGCCCCAACTTTTTCATATAAATCAATTTTTCCTAAACCAGTTGGTTTAAAAACAGCAAAAGGAATCGCTTTGTTTTCTTTGGCAAAATCTATTGTTTTTAAAGTCATTTTCAAACATGCATCAAATTCTTCTTCGTCTTCTTTTCCTTCAACAGAATAATCTAAAACAGAAGAAACACCTTTAGTATACATGTTTGCAACTACTTTTAAACAATCCTGCTCGCTTACACCACCACAAAAGTGATCAAAAACAGTTTTTCTAATTATGCCTTCAACAGGTAAATGAAATTTTAAGGCAAAGTTTGTTAGTGAAGTTCCAATTTTTACTAATGATGGCTTACCAATCATTTGAAATAAAAAGTGTGCTCTGTTTAATTCAGAGTTAGATTTTAGCGAAAATGCGTTTTCTGTGTTGTTGAATATTTTTTCCATTATAATAGAATGCGAATTTAGGAATGCAAATATACTTATTGAAGTAATGATTTCTCATATTTTTTAATTTATTTTGCAAAGAATTTTATAAAAAAAATCGATGAATCCTATCCAAGCCAACAATTATTCTATTTATTTTAATGAGGACAGTTTTGAGTATTTAGAAAACCTTCTAAAAAAAGAGACTTATTCTAAAATATTCGTATTGGTAGATGAAAATACGAATGAAAATTGTTTGCCTTATTTTTTATCGAACTTACCAACTGAAATTGATATAGAAATCATTGAAATTGAAGTGGGTGAAGAAAACAAAAACATCTATACATGTTTGGATTTATGGCACACATTAATTGAATTAGGTGGTGATAGAAAAAGTATCATACTAAATTTAGGTGGTGGTGTTGTTACAGATTTGGGTGGTTTTGTGGCTTGTACTTTTAAAAGAGGAATCGATTTCATCAACATTCCAACTACTCTTTTGTCAATGGTTGATGCGTCAATTGGTGGGAAAAACGGTGTCGATTTAGGGAATTTAAAAAATCAAATTGGGGTAATTAAAGAGCCAAAATCAGTAATTATTCTTACTAAGTTTTTAGAAACGTTACCTTCTAACGAAATGCGTTCTGGTTTAGCAGAAATGTTAAAACATGGATTGATTTACGATAAAAAATATTGGGATAAATTAAAAAATCTAAATGATTTAAATACAGATGATTTAGATATCTTAATTAAAGAATCAGTTGAAATTAAAAATGAAATTGTTTCTCAAGATTTAACCGAAAATGGCATCCGAAAAGCATTGAATTTCGGACATACGTTAGGTCACGCCATTGAGAGTTATTTCTTAGAATCGGAAGATAAAAAAGCCTTACTTCACGGTGAAGCTATTGCCATTGGAATGATTTTAGAAAGCTTCTTGTCGTTAAAACTTAATCTAATTTCAAACGAAGAATATGCCGAAATAAAATACATTATTACTGATGTTTTTGAAAAGGTTGACTTTAACGAACTAGACATTCAAAAAATAATGGATTTATTAATTTTCGATAAGAAAAATGAGTTTGGTGAAGTGCAATTTGCTTTGCTAAATAAAATCGGTGAAATTAAAATCAATCAAACTGTAGATAACTCATTGATTTTATTAGCGTTTGAAGATTATTTACAGAATTAATATTTTTTTAAATTACATCTATTTTTAGCAATATTATTTTTACTTTTGCTAATCGTTTTTGTACTAATTTTTTAATTAAACATTTATTTTATTCTAATGAATACAAAATATTCCGATCTTATAAATCAAACTTTCTATTTTCCGCAAGAAGAATTTACTTTAAATAAAGATAATTTACAATTTCATGGCATTGATTTAATGAAATTGGTTGAACAATATGGTACTCCTTTGAAGTTTACCTACTTGCCGAAGATTTCTGAGAATATCAACAAAGCCAAAATGTGGTTCAGAAATTCGATGGAAAAACATGGTTATGAAGCAAAATACTTTTATTGCTATTGTACAAAAAGTTCGCATTTTGAATTCATTTTAAATGAAGCTTTAAAAAATAACATCCACATTGAAACTTCTTCTGCTTTCGACATCAATATCGTTGAAAACTTAATGGAGCAAGGTAAAATCAATAAAAACTCATTTATTGTTTGTAACGGTTTCAAACGTGATCAATATATTACGAATATTGCTCGTTTAATTAATAACGGACATAAAAATACAATTCCAGTTATTGATAATTACGAAGAATTAGATTTACTTCAAGAACAAATTGATGGTAAATTTAAAATCGGAATTAGAATTGCTGCGGAAGAAGAACCAAAATTCGAGTTTTATACGTCTCGTTTAGGTATTGGATATAAAGACATTGTTCCATTTTATAGAAAACAAATCGCTGATAATAAAAAGGTTGAACTTAAAATGCTTCACTTTTTCATTAATGCCGGTATTCGCGACACAGCTTACTATTGGAACGAATTAGTAAAATGTTTAAAAGTATATATTGCTTTAAAAAAGGAATGTCCATCTTTAGATAGTTTGAATATTGGTGGTGGTTTCCCTATCAAAAATTCATTAGCATTTGAGTACGATTACCAATATATGGTAGATGAAATTTTAAATCAAATCAAAATTGCTTGTGACGAAGCTGAAGTTGATGTGCCGCATATTTTTACAGAATTTGGTTCATTTACAGTTGGTGAAGCTGGTGGTGCTTTATACCAAGTTTTATATCAAAAGAAACAAAATGATAGAGAAAACTGGAACATGATTGACTCATCATTTATTACTACATTACCTGATACTTGGGCAATTAATAAACGTTTTGTAATGTTAGCTGTCAATAGATGGAATGACAATTATGAAAGAGTACTTTTAGGAGGATTAACCTGTGATGGTGACGATTATTACAATTCTGAACAACACATGAATGCGGTTTATTTACCAAAATACAACAAAGAAAAGCCATTATATATTGGGTTTTTCAACACAGGTGCTTATCAAGAAACAATTGGTGGTTATGGCGGATTAAGTCACTGTATTTTACCACAACCCAAACACATTTTAATTGATAAAGATAAAAACGGAATTTTTGCTACAGAAGTATTTTCTGATCAGCAAAGTGCCGAACAAGTTTTAGACATTTTAGGATACAATAAAAACAAGAACGAAAATAAATAATACAATGAGTAAAGGACCAATAAGTCAGTTTGTAGAGAAACATTATTTACATTTTAACGCTGCGGCTTTAGTTGACGCTGCAAAAGGATATGAAGAGCATTTATTAGACAATGGTAAAATGATGGTAACTTTGGCGGGTGCGATGAGTACAGCTGAATTAGGGAAATCATTAGCTGAAATGATTCGTCAAGATAAAATTCATATTATTTCTTGTACTGGTGCGAATTTAGAAGAAGACATTATGAACTTAGTAGCTCATAATTCATACAAAAGAATACCAAATTATAGAGATTTAACTCCAGAAGAAGAAAGAGAATTATTAGACAATCACTTTAATAGAGTTACAGATACTTGTATTCCTGAAGAAGAAGCTTTCCGTCGTTTACAACAGCATTTATTCGATATTTGGAACAAAGCAGACAAATCTGGAGAAAGATATTTTCCACATGAATTCATGTACCAAATGATTAATTCTGGAGTTTTAGAACAATACTACGAAATTGACCCAAAAGATTCTTGGATGGTTGCTGCAGCTGAAAAAAACTTACCAATTGTAGTTCCAGGTTGGGAAGATAGTACAATGGGTAATATTTTTGCGTCATACTGTATTAAAGGAGAACTTCAACCATCTACAACAAAAAGCGGAATTGAATACATGATGTGGTTATCAAAATGGTATCCTGAAAACTGTGCTGGTAAAGGAATTGGTTTCTTCCAAGTTGGTGGTGGTATCGCTGGAGATTTTCCAATTTGCGTAGTACCAATGTTATACCAAGATATGGAAATGCATGATGTGCCATTTTGGAGTTATTTCTGTCAGATTTCAGATTCAACTACAAGTTATGGTTCGTATTCAGGAGCAGTTCCGAATGAAAAAATTACTTGGGGAAAATTAGATGTGGATACACCTAAATTTATTGTAGAATCTGATGCTACAATTGTGACACCATTGATATTTGCTTATATCTTAGGTTGGTAATAAGAAAAAAAAAAGTTTAAAAAAAATTTAAATTTTAATATTTCAATACTAAATTTGACACTTAAATTGATTAAGGCACACAACAAATGAAAAGAGTAATTGTAGAGTACGCAAAATTAACAAACGAGATTTTAAACTTATTAGTTGAGAAATTTCCTGACGGATATGATGATTCAGATATCATTCGCTTCAAAAATGCTAAAAATGAAACCATTGAAGCTGTTGAAGTAAGAACTGAAGACACTATTTATCTGGTAAAGGTTAGTATGAAGTTAGCTGATAGAATTGAAAACTTTGATGAAGACGATGATTTTATTGCTCCAGAAGAAGGTGGTTTAGATGCGTTAAAGGAATTAGAAATTGATGATGATGCTGACGACGACGACGATAAAGAAGAAAAAATCGAGTTAGACGACGAAGAAGATGCTGATGGAAATAAAATCAGTGATGACTCTGATGACGAAGACGACGAAGACGAAGATTAAAACATAAAAAAATCCCGATTAATTTAATCGGGATTTTTTTTATTTCAAATATCTCACTTTTATAATGTTGATATGATGTATTTCATGTCCAGTAATAATATATCCAATTGCTCTAACGGAAGCCGGAGCATTATTTGCCTGACCAATATTTAAGAGCATTTTTTCAGAGAAACTTTTAAATAAATGTATTGAAGCTAATTTTACAATTCTATATTCTTCAATCAAATCTTCAATAGTTCTGCTATTTGCATTGGCAACGTCTGCATAATCATTTTCTTCATAACCAGGAAGATTGATTGTATCAAAACGGGCGAAACGTAAAGCTCTGTATGCGAATATTCTTTCCGAATCAATAATGTGCTGCAAAATATCTTTTGGCGTCCACTTCCCTACTTCATATTGGTATTCTAATTTATCTGCAGGTATTGATTTAAAAAACTGATAAGTTGTTTCGAGTTGATTTTCTAAATTCAGAATTAAATTATCACTAGCATTTAATGAAATATAATAACCGTAGTATTCTGAATATTCGTTGTTGTTTAAATGTATCATATTATATAAAATAAAAAAGGCCTTCAAAATGAAAGCCTAATATATTACAATTCTTTGAAAATCGTATGCATCAATCGTTTTTTGTCGTTAATGCTTTCTTCTAATGAAATCATTGTTTCAGTTCTGTAAACTCCGTCAATGTCGTCAATTTGGAAGATAATGTCTTTTGCGTTTGCAGTATCTTTTGCTCTAATTTTACAGAAAATATTAAATTTTCCTGTTGTCACTGAAGCAACAGTTACATAAGGTATTTCGTTAATTCTTTCTAATACAAATTTTGTTTGTGAAGTACTTTGTAAAAATATACCCACATATGCAATAAAAGAATATCCTAATTTTTCATAATCTAAGGTTAATGAAGAACCTTGAATGATTCCTGCATCTTCCATTTTTTTAACTCTAACATGCACTGTACCAGCAGATATTAATAATTTTTTGGCAATATCTGTAAATGGAATTCTAGTATTGTCAATTAACATATCTAAAATTTGGTGATCTACTTCATCTAATCTAAACTTACTCATAATCAATTTATTTAATCTTTTTTATACTTTAATTTTTATAGTGTCGCCAATTTTAGGGAAATTTCTGTTTTCAAATTCAAATAATTCATTTTTAAAATCAATAGTTTGATGTGCATAAAAATCATCTAAATTCTCTATCTGAATAATCTCTGGAATGAACTCAATTTCTTCATTCTTCAAAACTTCCTTATATTGAACTGCAAATTTAATGATTTTTTCTACATTATTATCAATAATTTTGACATTTTTGAAAATAAAATCATAAAAACATTTGTTATTTTGATAAATCTGCAAATATTTGTTAAAATTTGAATCCACTACAACGTTTTCGGTTATAGTAGAAATAGCAGATTTTATAGAAATAAAAACATATTTTCTTACAATATCTCTTTGATAATCATCATGATAATGCCCGGCTTCAAATAAAATAGTTGAATAACCTTTATGGGTAAAATAGTCTCCAGTGCAGTTTATATTAAAGGAATCATCAAATCTTCCAACTTGATGAGGAATGAATTTTTGAAGTTCATTATCAATTCCTGCAATAATTTCAGCAGCTTTCTTTCTAACAACGTTAAATTCTCTTTCATTATTGTATGATGCAGTTAAAAAAGACATCGTTGCGGGTTTTTTAGATTCTAATAAGCCAAAAATAGTACGTTGATCATGTAAATTGAAGCAATAATCTGGATTAAAATCTTCTAAAACACTTCGTAAAACTTTGCTTTCCGGTTGTGAACAATCTAAAGCATCACGATTTAAATCGATTTTACTCGCATTTTCTCTCGTGTATAAGATTGCGCCATCTGGATTTAAAATCGGTATTATATATAAGGAGTAGTTTTTAGATATATTTTCAAATCCATATTTATCTAAATTCAAATAGTTTAAATAATCAATTAATCCTTTTGTAGTTGTTGCTTCATTTCCGTGCATTTGTGACCAAGCTAAAATTTTGGTTTTTCCTTCACCAAATTGAATTGCTTTTATAGGATTTTTTTCTACAGAAAATCCAATAGTAGAAATTTTAAAACCAGAATGTAATGTCTCTAAAAACGAATCGATATGATTCATAGTAACATATCGTCCTAATATATTACTGTATAAATATTCAGTTGCTAATTGTAAATTATCTTTCATGTTACAAATGTAAATATATTTAATTTTACATTTGTAAACTAGTAAAAAGAACTTAATGTAAACAATTGTAAACACTAAGATTTAGTAATAATTAACAAATGTAAATCAATATTAAAGATAAAATTTAAATATTTGTTTATTAGATATTTAGGATTTGTTATTTGTTTTATTACTTTATATAAATAGACTCTTTTTGTATAGATTTACAATTGTAATTTACGTTTGTATGGATTATTTTATTACATTTGTAAACACAATTTACATTTTAAATTACCATGATAAATACTGACGATTTTGTGAAACGATTAGAAACCATTTTTGAATATTATGGACTAACTGCTTCTTCTTTTGCCGATAAAATTAACGTACAACGTTCTAGTATTTCTCACCTATTGTCTGGAAGAAACAAACCGAGTTTAGATTTTATTCTAAAAGTAATTGAGAGTTTTCCTGAAGTAGAATTACTATGGTTGTTAAATGGAAAAGGAAATTTTCCGAAAGGAGAAAATTCTAATCAAGAAAAAATTGACATTGCTCCTATTTCAAAAATAGAAAATGAAGAAGAAATAAAATCCTCAGATTTATTTTCGAATAATGTATCATCAACTGAGAATGAAAAAAATCGTGTATTTGAAAATATTTCTAAAAATTTTTCAAATACCGAAGTTTTCAATAATCCGATTAATAGTCTAAATGATAATTCCGATATTGAGCAAATAGTTGTTTTTTACAAAGACGGAACTTTTAAAACATATAAACAAAAAAATCCCAACCTGAAATAAATCAAAGTCGGGACTTTCAAAAAAACTAAAACTATTATTTTCGTATTAAATAAACAGATGAAACTCCTGCTTCAGCTCTGCTATTTAACGGTGCTGCGTCACCACTAGTTGATGGTAATGCAAAAGTTAATACTTTTCCACCTGCATTTAATCGCTCTGCAATGTAAATGTAATTTGTTACGTCATCATAGGCTACATCAACAGGATTTCCTAGTGTAGAGCTAGCGCCGTAAATTCTAACTTGATTTGTCATAGCAATTGTTCCCAAGTTCGCTGTTGCGGCAATTTTAGTAGAAAAGTCATTAATAACAATAATTCCACCATCACTATCAGAAGCAGCACTTCCAACATCGGTTAAAACCATTCTATTGTCTGCTGCAGAAAAAGTAATTCCGTGAGTTCTAACTAAACCTTCAATAGTTACTCGTTTTGTTGGTAAAATACTTCCAGTTGGATTTGAAAAGAAATTTTCGAAAACCAATAAATCACTTGCTAAGTCAGCAACTGCGTATAAAGTTGTTCCTTGAATATGAATTCCCCAAGTTTTGAAATTTACGGTATACGAGTTTAATAAAGTAAAACCAGCATTTGTTTTTTGATAAACAATTAGCTTGTTCACATTACCATTTGCAGCGTTTTGATCTTGTGTTACGATTACTTTATCGCCTGAAACCGCAATTTCTCTTGGATTATTGAAATCTGTATTTCCAGTAGAAGATTGTAATAATAAAGCATCTACGTTATTAGTAACAGAAGCATTTAATCCTTTGTATAATTGTAAAGTGTTGTTAGTTCTTGATGCTAACATAAGTTCGTCTGTTTCGCTATTAAAATAGGCACCATCTGCATCTAAACCATTTACTGTTAATGATTTTGCTGTAGTTGTAGATTCTAATAAATTTGAATAGGAAACTTTCCCTGTAGTGTTACTTGTTGTAACTAGTTTTAATTCAGAAGTTGTAGTAGTTGGTGTCATTATTGTTCCGTCTTCATCTGAACATGAAGTTAACAGTAATGCAAAAGCTGAAATTGATAAAATAATACGTTTCATAATTTATAGTTTTTTAAAGTTTATAAATGTATTTACGTAAAATCTTATTATGTGGTTTTAGAAAAGTAAAAGTTTTTTTTAAAAGAGTTGAAATCTCTATGAAACAATAGGTTTGTAAGATTTAAAAAATAGTTATTTTTTAAAAATAACTATTCTCAGATACCTTTCCTCGAACATCTTTAAATAAGCTTTCTAAATATTTTGAGTCATTTTCAAAATCATTTGTAATAGTAAATGGTTCGAAAATAATAACTTGCTTATTTGCGTAATCAAATCCGATAGGAATAATTGGTAAATTCGCTTTTTGTGCAATATAATAATATCCAGATTTCCATTGTGTTACTTTTTTTCTGGTTCCTTCTGGAGATAAAGCCAATCTGAAAACGTCTTTTGTTTCAAATATTTTAGCAATGGCATCAACTTTATTTTCTGTTTTACTTCTGTCTAAAGGAGTTCCGCCCATCCATTTTAAGTATGGACCTAATGGAAATTTGAATAATTCTTTTTTGGCTAAGAAATTAATTTCCAAAGGAAAAGTTCCTCTAAAGAAAACACCAATGAAAAAGTCGAACCAACTCGTATGTGGAACTACAATCATAATGCACTTCTTGATGTTCGCATCAAAAGTTCCTTTTACTTTCCAGCCAAGTAATTTAAAAAAAATAAATCGGTATATAATTTGTTTCATTCTTGTAAATTTGGACCGCAAAAATATAGTATATTTACTTAAATCACAGCAAGATGTTTAAAAAAATACTCAGTTACTTCTATCCTATTACCGTTTATCATAAACCGTCAAATATTAGTCAGTCTTTAGAAGTAACATTGTATAATGGTAAAACCTTGCTAAATACTAAAAACACTAATTATTCTTATGGTAGTTTGCAAATGGTTCTTAAAAAAGGGCTTTTAACTATTGGTAAATCTGAAATTAGTAAAATGAATGACATTTTGGTTTTAGGCGTGGCTGGCGGAAGCGTCATACAAACTTTAACTACTGATTTTTCATTCTCTAAAAACATTACCGGAGTTGAGTTAGACTCAGAAATAATTGAAATTGCCAATTCTTATTTTAACTTAGATAAAGTTACAAATTTCAAATGTATTATTGATGATGCCGAACAGTTTGTTTCCATGAATAAATATTCTTATGATTTAATAATTGTTGATATTTTTAAAGATACTGAAATGCCTGAGTTTTTATTCGAGAAAAGTTTCATTGATAATATCAAACAAATACTTCAAAAAAAGGGTTTTATTCTCTTTAATATCATGATTTTAGATGTTTCTAAAAAAGAGAAAATTGAATCTTATTTACATCATTTTGAAGATGAAAATTATTCTAAAAAAGTAATCAAAAATGTAGAACGTTATAACGATTTGATTATTATACAAAGAATATAATTTGATTCAAAAAATATTAAAATTATCCTAAATTAAACGGTTCAATTAGTACTTTACAGTTTTAAAAACTATTTTTGGCAAAGTGAGAAATATCATAAAAATATCATTTGTTATCCTTTTTTCTGTTCTAGGCTACTTTGTTATAGGTAACTTAAAACAGATGAATTCTCGTATTATTGAAGTTTCAAACCAAGAACAATCTAATAAAAAAGAGATTCACACCATTGATTCTCCAACGATTTTAAGTGATAATTTAAGCAGATCGTTACATCTTCATGTTTATACAGCAAAAACTAAAATTGCTAAAGCTTTTTATAACATTCACTTCATAAAAGCTATAAATAAGAAAAAAGAAAACAAATCGGTTTTAGCCAAAAATCATTTTTCTTATACCATCATTCCTATTAGTTTTAAACAAACTGATATCATATTTCCTTTCCATAATTTCTGGTAATTAATTATACATTTTAGCAATAAAATAAGCTTGTAAGTATTGAAAACACTTCCAAAAAATCAATGTATCATTAATTTAAAATTTAAAAATTATGGATTCTACATCCTTAACAATTGGTATCATATTATTTATTATATGTGTGTTACCGTTTATATTATTCAGTGTAAATAATAGTAAAAAACGTAAAAAAAGAATTCAAAATTTAGTAAAAAAAGCAAAAGAAAATAATGCCACTATTCATGAAAAAGATGATTGGAATCAATCTATAATTGGAATAGATAAAACAAATAAAATGTTGTTTTTCTCTAAAAAATCAGAAGAATTTGATAAATTTATCTCCATCAATATTTCGG
>JAZKHI010000030.1:0-3863 GCA_040385445.1 Bacteroidota bacterium
CTTGTGGTTTTGGAGTTAAGGTTCCAATTTCAATAAATCCGAATCCGAAATCTGATAATTCATTGAATAATTTTGCATCTTTATCAAATCCAGCCGCTAATCCAACTGGGTTTTTAAATTTCAATCCGAAAACTTCTCTTTCTAAACGTTTATCTTCTACTACATAAATAGCTTTGATAATTGAAGTCACGAAAGGGATTTTAGAAATAAATCTTACCATTGAAAAGGTAAAATAATGCACTTTTTCTGGATCGAAACAGAATAAAATTGGGCGTAAAAGTAATTTATACATATTGCTTGTTGTGTTGAATTGCAAAAGTATAAAAATTTAACAAATCATTTCAATTTATTTTCATACATTTGTATATACAAATATTGTTTTTAGATTATGGACAGAAAACATTTTTTAGGACTTTTAAGTTTGACACCAATAATATACGCTATGAAAACAGTAAACGAATTATTTAGCTATAAAGACATTTTGCCAAATACTGCAAAAATGCCGGTTTTGTTTTTGGGACATGGTAGTCCGATGAACGCGATTGAAGAAAATGAATTTGTGGCTGGTTTTAGAAACATTGCCAAAACGATTCCTACTCCAACTGCAATTTTATGTATTTCCGCACACTGGTTTACCAAAGGCACAAAAGTTACGGCGATGGAAATGCCGCAAACGATTCATGATTTTGGTGGTTTCCCAAAAGAGTTATTTGACGTGCAATATCCAGCAAAAGGCTCTCCAGAATTAGCACAACTAACCAAAGAATTAATCCTTCCAACTGAAGTGGAACTAGATCACGATTGGGGTTTAGATCACGGAGCTTGGAGTGTCATTAAACATTTGTATCCAAACGCAAATATTCCCGTGATTCAAATGAGTATTGATTATAGCTTGACTGGTCAGGCACATTTTGACATGGCTCAAAAATTACAATCGTTAAGAGAAAAAGGCATTTTAATAATTGGAAGTGGAAATATTGTGCATAATTTACGAATGGTAGATTGGGCGAATTTCGACAAAGACAATTATGGTTTTGATTGGGCAATTGAAGCCAGAGAAAAAATCAACAAGAATATTATTGATGGTGATTTTGCAAATTTAATTAATTATCAAAAACAAGGAAAAGCGTTTGATTTAGCTATTCCCACGCCAGATCATTATTTACCTTTATTATATACGTTAGGATTGAAAAACCAATCGGAAAACATTCAGCTTTTTAATGATAAACTTTTAGCAGGTTCGTTGAGTATGACTTCAGTGAAGATTGGATAAACAAAAAAAAGAGTGATTTCTCACTCTTTTAAATTATTTGGGATTAGTCGCAATCACAAACTTCAAGTTATTCTTCACGCCTATTTGAAGCACATCCACTAAATCTTGTACTTGCAAATTAAACGGAATTCGAACTACAACTGTTTGTTCTTTATCTGTTCCAATTTTAGTTAACAATTCTGATTCCAGTTTATCAAAATCGACAGGCTGTTTGTCAATAAAAAACGCCTTGTCTTCTGTTACAGAAATACTTATAAATTGTTTATTTGTTTTTTCGTTTGTTTTCGATTTTGGCAACGTCATTTTAATTACATTCGGGTTGGCCAATGTAGAGATGATTAGAAAAAACAACAACAAAAAGAACATGATGTCACTCATAGAGGACGCATGTACTTCTGCATGAAATCGTCTGTTTCTTTTAATTGCCATTTGGTCTCTGAATTATGTTTACAAATTCTAATACTTGTTTTTGAACATTTAACATAAAATGATCAATTCTTCCATTTAATAAGTGGTATCCAGCATATGCAAACAAACCTACAATAAGTCCTGCTCCAGAAGAAATCATTTTTTCGTATAATCCTCCAGAAATATTTCCGATACTAATATTTTCCGTTATCGAAATACTATAGAAAATTTTAATTACTCCACCAATCGTACCAACGAAACCTAAAGTTGGTGCCATTCCGGCGATTAAACCTAATTGTCCCATTTTACGTTCCATTTCACCCAATTCAATTTGGGCCATACGCTCCATGTTTGATTCAATTTCCGCAATTGGTCTTCCTATAGTTAAAATTCCTTCTTTTACTACTCTAGCTGTAGCATTATCTACTCTTTCAGCCGCGCCAATTGCTAAATTCATATTACCACTATTTAAATGTGTACGAACTTCTTTCAATAGAAACGCATCATTTTTAGTTGTTTTAGTAATGTACAAGTAACGTTCTACTATTAAATATATAGTATAAAAAAACAATATAATAATTGGTATAAGAAAAAAACCTCCTTTTAAAATAAATTCTAAAACTGATATTCCTTCATTAACTGGAGGTGTATTTGCGCCATTTGCATTAGTTACAGCTTGTGCTACTGAATCTACAACAGTAGTTTGTAAAAAAAATCCGATCATAAGTAATACTATTCTTAATTAATTTTTTGAAATTTGCACTAAAGATACATTTTTCTATAAAGTATAAAACTAAAAAAAACTGTTTTTATTTTGTTGGAAGTCGAAAATCTTTAAAATAATTAGAAAATGACTTATAAAGAAACCATAAATTGGCTTTTTAACCAGTTACCGATGTTCCAAAACATTGGCGCTTCCGCATATAAAAAAGATTTGACCAATACTTTATTATTAGTAGAACACTTGAATCATCCAGAAAGAAATTTCAAAACCATTCATGTGGCTGGAACTAATGGAAAAGGTTCAACGAGTAGTATGCTTGCTTCTGTATTTATGGAAGCGGGTTATAAAGTGGGTTTATACACATCGCCGCATTTGAAAGATTTTAGAGAACGAATTACTATTAATGGTAAGATGATTTCTAAAAACTACGTTCATAAATTCGTGACAACGCATAAATCGTTTTTCGAAAATACCGAATTAAGCTTTTTCGAAATGACGGTTGGATTGGCTTTTGAATATTTTTCGGATAAGAAAGTCGACATTGCAATTATAGAAGTTGGTATGGGCGGCAGATTAGATTCTACCAATATTATTACACCTTTACTTTCTGTGATTACAAATATTGGAAAAGATCACACCCAGTTTTTAGGTGACACCTTAGAAAAAATTGCTTTTGAAAAAGCCGGGATTATTAAACCAAACATTCCAGTTGTGATTGGCGAATATACTTCAGAAACAAAACCTGTATTTTTAGATGTGGCAAAACAGAAGCATTCTGAAATTCATTTTGCACAAGATAAAGTTCATCCGGATTATACATGTGGCCTTTTAGGCGATTACCAATTGAAGAATAAAAAAACTGTAATTGAAACGTTTCGAAATTTGAAATCTGACTTTATTATTTCTGAAGAAAATATCAAAAACGGAATTTTAAACATTGTAGCAAACACCAACTTACAAGGAAGATGGCAAGTTTTACAAGAAAACCCGAAAGTCATTTGCGACACAGCGCACAATTCACACGGACTAGAAATTGTGATGAATCAATTAGAGAAGGAAAAATTCAACCAATCACATATTGTTTTAGGTGTTGTAAATGACAAAGATTTAGATTCTATTTTACCTTTATTCCCTAAAAACGCGATTTATTATTTTTGTAAACCAAAAGTTCAACGTGGTTTAGACGCGAAAATTTTAAAAGAAAAAGCTAGTTTATATGATTTGAACGGCAAGACATACAACTCAGTTTCAATTGCTTATAAAAAAGCAAAAGCCAATTCTGACACAAAAGACCTTATATATATAGGAGGAAGTACATTTGTAGTTGCAGAAATAATTTAATATTTTTCATTGTTTTATTTGCAAATACAAAAAACAGCTGTATATTTGCACTCGCAATACGGAAGTAAAGCATTTTATTGGGGCAATTAGCTCAGCTGGTTCAGAGCACCTCGTTTA
>JAZKHI010000031.1:0-4701 GCA_040385445.1 Bacteroidota bacterium
TCCAGTTTTTAGCTGCTTTTTCATCGTAAGATGTTGGCGCTTCAAAAAAGTAATCTGATAAATCCCAAAGTTCCGTAACGAAATTCGCACGCTCTTTTACTAACGAAACCACTTTTGTTACTTTTGTCAGGCTGAGCGGAGTCGAAGCTCCTACTTTCGATTGAGCAATTGGTAAAAACGCTTCCGCTAAACTTACATCACTTTGTTTTTGTAAATATTTATGATTGAACCATTTGTTTTTCTCTGGATCAAACTTCGCTCCCGCTTTATGAATTCGTTTTAAATCGAACTTTTCAACTAATTCATTTAATGAAAATATCTCTTGTTCTGTTCCGTCATTCCAACCTAATAAAGCTAAAAAGTTAATCACCGCTTCTGGGAAAAATCCAGCTTCTTTATAACCTTTTGAAATTCCTTCAGCCGTTTTCCATTGTAAAGGAAATACAGGGAAACCTAATTTATCACCATCACGTTTGCTTAATTTCCCGTTTCCAATAGGTTTTAAAATCAAAGGTAAATGAGCAAATTCTGGTGCTTCCCAACCAAATGCTCTGTATAATAAAACGTGTAATGGCATAGATGGCAACCATTCTTCTCCACGAATAACGTGCGAAGTTTCCATTAAATGATCATCTACAATATTCGCTAAATGATAGGTTGGCATTCCATCCGACTTAAATAACACTTTGTCGTCTAATAAATTCGTTTCAAAATTTACTTCACCACGAATGATATCATGTAAATGCAACGTTTCATTAACTGGCGTTTTAAAACGGATTACAAAATGTTCTCCATTCGCAATTCTAGCTTCTACAATTTCACGTGAAACATTTAATGAAGTATCTAAAGTTTCTCTTACGGTATGATTGTAAATAAAAGTTTTACCATCTGTTTCTGCTTGCTTACGCAATTCATCTAACTTTTCAGAAGAATCAAAAGCATAATATGCCCAACCAGAATTGATTAACTCATCTGCATATTGTTTGTAAATCGCTTTTCTATCCGATTGACGATATGGTCCAAATTTTTCGTTTTTCCCAATCGTTTCATCTGGAGAAATTCCTAACCATTCTAAAGCTTCAAAAATATAGTCTTCAGCTTCCGCTACAAAACGAGTTTGGTCGGTATCTTCTATTCTAATGTAGAAAGTTCCACCGTGTTTTTTGGCAAATAAATAATTAAAAAGTGCGGTTCTTACACCACCAATATGTAATGGTCCTGTCGGACTAGGAGCAAATCGTACTCTAACTGGTTTGTTCATCAATATAAATTTTTGGCAAAGATACTATTTTGAACACAGATTAGAGAAATTTTAAAAATTTATATAATTTCTTAAATCAGTGTTTCTAATCATTATTAATAATTTATACAACTATTAACTTTTTACTATTGACTAATAACTTAAAATTTTCGTATTTTTATCAGTTATAAACAATTGATTAACAATTTTGGAAAAGAAAGCGCTTATTTACGATAAACTGGAAGGTTTTATCAAGAAGTTTTACACCAACGAGCTGATAAAAGGAATTATTCTTTTTATCGCTATAGGTTTGTTGTATTTTATTTTCACGTTTTTAATTGAATATTTTCTTTGGTTTTCAACTCAAGGAAGAACTATTTTGTTTTGGTTGTTTATTGCTGTGCAAGTTTTTTTACTTTCGAAATTCATCTTTGTGCCGCTTTTCAAATTATTTAAAATCCAGAAAGGTTTAGATTATACCGAAGCTTCAAAAATTATCGGAACACATTTCGACGAAGTAAAAGACAAATTGCTAAATTTTTTACAATTAGCGAACACGGCTACTCCAACAGAATTGGTTTTGGCGTCTATCGAACAAAAAGCAAATAACTTACAACCGATTCCGTTTTCTAATGCGATCAATTTCAATAAAAACAAAAAGTTTTTACCATTTGCATTAATTCCATTGTTGTTCATTTTGTTCTTTTATATTTCTGGAAATTCGGATGTGATTTCTAATAGTTTTGCTAGAGTTGTGCAGTACGATAAGAATTTTGAAAAACCAGCTGCTTTTAAATTCGAGATTATTTCAGACAATTTAAACGTGGAACAAAACAAATCGTTTAAGTTGGTGGTTAAAACAGTTGGAACTGTGATTCCTGAAAATGCTTCAATCATTATCAACAACGAAGAATATTTTTTAGAAAACACAACTCCAGGAAATTTCACGTACCAATTTGATAATGTGCAAAAGGATATTTCTTTTCATTTTAAATCGAATGAAATTACTTCGGCCGATTATGTGTTGAATGTGGTCAACGTGCCAACGATTTCTTCTTTCACCATGCAATTGAATTTTCCGAAATATTTAGGTAAAAAACCAGAAGTAATTCAAGGAACTGGAAATGCTGTTATTCCGGAAGGAACCATCGTAACTTGGAAATTGAATACGTTAGCTACGACAGAAGTGAAATTTAAAAAAGATTCTCTAGCAACTTTGTTTTCGAAAAGCGACAATCAGTTTTCACTTACGAAACGAATTGTAAATAATACAGATTACCAAATTTCTATTTCTAACAAACAATTAAAAAACCACGAAAACTTACAATATAAATTAACGATTTTAAAAGATCAATTTCCAAGTATTTCTGCTTCGGAAACGCCTGATAGTTTAAATTTAAAACAAAAAGTGATTATAGGACAAGTTTCTGACGATTATGGTTTGTCGAAATTACAAGTGGTTTTCTATGATAGAAACAAACCAAATGTGGTATACAGAAAAGGTTTGACTTTAAAAAGCAAAGTGGTTGATCAGTTTGTGTATTCATTTCCTGATGGAATTGCGTTACAACCAGGTATAAATTACGATTATTTCTTCGAAGTATTTGATAATGATGTAGTTAATGGTTTGAAATCATCTAAATCTTCTGTTTTTTCTCATTCTGAGTTAACTCAAGAACAAAAAGAGCAAAAATCGTTACAAGAACAACAATCGAATATCAATAGTTTACAAAAAGCATTGGATAACCAAGATAAGCAATTTGATGAATTAGAGAAATTGAAAAAGCTAGATAAGCAAAAAGATAACTTAGATTATAAAGACCAAAAGAAGATTCAAGACTTCATTAATCGTCAGAAACAACAAGACGAAATGATGAAAGAATTCTCTGAAAAGATGAAGGAAAATCTGGAGCAATTTAAACCAGAACAAAAAGACGAAATGAAACAAGAGCTTTTAAATCGTTTAGAAAAGAATGAAAAAGAAGCGGCTAAAAACGAAAAGCTTTTAAAAGAATTAGAAGAGCTGACTAAGAAATTAGAGAAAGAAGAATTGTTTGACAAAGCAGATAAATTAAAACAACAAGCGAAAACGCAACAGAAATCATTGGAGCAATTGGTGGAATTAACCAAGCGTTATTATGTGGAACAAAAGGCGGAACAGTTAGCGGATAAATTAGATAAGCTTTCTGAGAAACAAGACAAACTTTCTGAAAAGGAAAATCCAAGTAAAGAAGAACAAGAAAAATTGTCTAAGGAATTTGAAGATTTGAAAAAAGAATTAGATGAATTAGAAAAAGAAAATAAAGATTTGAAAGCCCCAATGGACATTCCTAATGACAAAAGCGATCAAAAAGAAGTGGATCAAGAACAACAAAAAGCAGAAGATAATTTAGAAAAGAAAGATAGTAAATCTGCGAAAAAAAATCAGAAAGCTGCTGCTCAGAAAATGAAGCAAATGAGTCAGAAAATGTCGGAATCAATGTCGTCTGGAGAAATGGAAGACAACCAAGAAGATGCTAAAGTGTTACGTCAAATCTTAGATAATTTATTGTCGTTTTCTTTTGATCAAGAAAAATTGATGAAGCAATTTAAAACTGTTGTGAACTCAAAAGCGAATGTGAGTGTGTTGTTAAAAAATCAACAAGATTTGAAAACGCAATTCAAACATGTTGATGATAGTTTGTTTGCACTGTCTTTACGTCAGCCAAAATTATCAGATTTAGTTTTGAAAGAAGTAGAAGAAATTCATTATAATTTAGATAAGTCAATTGAGAACTTAGTTTCAACAAATCGTGGAAAAGGAATTTCACACCAACAATTTACGTTATCATCAGCTAATAAGTTAGCCGATTTTTTAAGTAATGTTCAAAATGATATGAACATGAGCATGTCTTCTTCTGGTGGCGCAGGCAAACCAAAACCAGGTCAAGGTAAAGGCGGAAAACAATTGTCGGATATTATTTCGAAGCAAAAAGGATTAGGAGATAAAATGAAAGAAGGTATGCCAAAATCCGGCGAAGGTAAAAAACCTGGCGAAGGTGATAAGCCAGGTCAGGGTAAGAAACCAGGTCAAGAAGGCGAAGGTGGTTCGCAAGGAAGTGAAGGAAAAGATGGCGAAGGTGATGCTGGTAAATTATTAGAAATTATTAAAGAACAACAAGAGTTACGTGAGTCGTTGCAAAACGAATTAGAGAAAAATGGAATGGGTGGAAACGGTCAAAATGCCGTGAAACAAATGAAGGATTTAGAGAAGCAATTAATCAATAAAGGATTGACGCAAGACAATATCAACCGCGCTTTACAAATTAATCACGAGTTATTGAAACTAGAAACGGCATTAAAACAACAAGGTCAAGATACCAAAAGAGAATCGAATACAAACAAAAAAGATTTCCTTGGCACAAATAAACCCTTGCCTCCTGCTCTATTAAATTATTTAAAAAGTGTTGAAATATTAAACA
>JAZKHI010000032.1:0-7696 GCA_040385445.1 Bacteroidota bacterium
TTATTATTATGCAATTATTTTTAATTAATAACGCACACAAATTAGCCAAAAAAGACACAGAAGACAAAATATTTTTTGCTCTTCAAGATGTGTTGGAAAAACTATACAAAGACAATCAAACGGGTTTGTTAGTAGCTAACCAAGTGGAAAAAGTTTCTGATGATTATTTCACAGTAAATGTAAATTACGAATTCGAAAATACCGTTTTAGAGCATTACTTAATTTCCGAATTCCAGAAAAACAACTTAGATGTCGATTTTGAATATGCGATTTACAATTGTAGTTCCGACCAAATGGCATTTAGTAATCACATTAATAGTAACGGAAAAATTGAGCCTATTAAATGTCCATCATGTTTTACTAAAAACCCAGAATACACGTATTATTTCGCGATTCGTTTTCCAGATATTGAACAAAATTATTTCAAAAACTTAAATCAATATTGGATTTTTACTTCCGTTTTATTTTTAGTCTTAATTATTTATGTGTATTCGGTGGTATTGATGTTAAAACAGAAAAAATACACCGAATTGCAACGAGATTTCATCAATAATATGTCGCACGAGTTTAAAACGCCTTTGGCTTCTATACTTATTGCTTCCAATTATGTGAAACAACAAAATGAAATTAAAGAAAATCCGAAACTTTCAAAATACAATCAAATTATTGTTAATCAGACGAATAAACTGAATGAACACATCGAAAAAATCTTGTATGTTGCCAAAACGGAAAGCAAGCAAATGCTTATTGATAAAAATTTATTTGAATTGAAACCTGTTTTAGATTTACTAAAAGACAATATCATTTTAAAGTACGACAAGAAAGTTGACATCAAAATAAATATGATCAAGCCTTTTAAAATAAAGGCGGACGAGTTTCATATTTATAATATTTTGTTCAATTTGGTTGATAACGCTGTGAAATACACGGAAACCAAACCAGAAATTGAAATTGATGTTCACGAAAATAATCAGAAACTTCAAATTCAAATTAAAGATAAAGGTTGCGGAATTCCGGCAAAAGATTTACCTTTCGTTTTCGATAAATTCTACCGCGTTTCAAGAAAAGACATTTCTAACATTGAAGGTTTTGGAATTGGTTTATCGTATGTGAAAAAGATTTGCGATTTGCACCATTGGAAAATTGCCATCGCTAATAATTCAGACAAAGGAATAACAGTAACCATTCAAATTAATCCAAAAGATTATGCCTAAAAAAAAGGTTTTATATGTTGAAGACGAGGAAACATTGGCGTTTTTAACTTCCGATAATTTAGAACAACATTTTGATGTGGTGCATTGTACCAATGGAAAAAGTGGTTTGGATACGTTTTGTAAAAACCATTTTGACATTGTGGTGACGGATATTATGATGCCAGAAATGGACGGATTTGAATTGGCGACCGAAATTAGAAAACGCAATCAAGAAATTCCAATTATATTTTTGTCGGCGAAAACCATGAAAGAAGACCGAATTAAAGGTTTGAAATTAGGCGCGGATGATTATTTAGTGAAACCGTATTCTATTGAAGAACTGATTTTAAAAATTGAAGTCTTCTTACACAGAAGTCAGAAAAACACAGAAAAAACCGTAAAACAATATGAATTTGCAGGTTTTGTTTTTGAACCTGAAAATTATTTAATTAAAAACGAAACGGCAAAAACCACACTTACCGAACGCGAAGCCCAATTGCTAAAACTGTTTTTAGACAACCCAAATACGGTTTTAAAACGCGAAAAAATACTAATGGAACTTTGGGGTTCCGACGATTATTTTTTAGGAAGAAGTTTGGATGTTTTTATTTCTCGTTTGCGAAAAATATTTAAAGAAACGCCTAATTTATCTATAGAAAACATTCCTCGAGTTGGGTTTAAATGGGTGAGTGAGTAGTTTTTTTTACAAAAAAACTACTCAAAAAAATCACAAAAAATTCCATCAAGTTTACCCGCCTAGTTTGTCATCCTGAAAGGATCTCAAAAAAAGTAATACAAGCAAGTCAAATAAATTAAACGCCAAAATCATGATAGAATTCTCTGAAGGAATTTACAATTTCTATGTTTACATTATCACAAACAAATCCAAAACTGTCCTTTACACAGGAATGACAAATAATCTTAAAAGAAGATTACAAGAACATCAAGAAAAACTAAATCCCAATAGTTTTACAACAAAATATAATGTAGAATTTTTATTGTATTATGAACATTATGGTTGGGTTCAACAAGCAATTGCACGAGAAAAAGAGATTAAGTTATTAAAACGAGACAAAAAATTGGAACTTATTCAAGAACTCAATCCAAATTTAAATTTTCTGTGCGATAATTTTTCTTAGGATTGCGTGAGACCCTTTCAGGGTGACAAACTTTGTGGTTAGTTTGTGTTAGTAATAAAATCGCACCTAGTTTACCTTAATTTACAAAATTTTTCACCACAATCTTGTCATGCTGAAAGCATCTCACACAAAATTAGCCATCACGTTTATCCGCCAAGTTTGTCATCCTGAAAGGATCTCTTATTATTTTTATTTATGTATTGTGTGACTTGTTTTGCGTGAGACCCTTTCAGGGTGACAAACGTTGTGTTAATTGTTTTCAATCACATCAGTAGAATCAGAAACCTGTTCCTCCTCACTTTTCGCTTTTTCCTTAAATTCTTCATACCATTTTTCTAAACTCGGATACATAAAAGTAGAAACTTCTTGAATAGGGTTATAAAAAACAGAATTATTCAGCGTTTCTTCTTTTACCAACATATGATTGATGTTGATTTTCTGAAACAAACTTATCACCACACTTAACATTAAAACAGTTTTCAACATACTAAAAACAGCGCCGCCTAATTTGTTCAGCCAACCTAAAGAAGCAAAACTGAAAACGCTTGTGAAAAACTTGGCAAGTAAATAAATTCCAATAACGACTAACAAAAAAGTAATCGCGAAGGCAACAATTTCAATATATTTTGGGTTTACTTTTATGGAATCTTCCAACGCTAATCGAACCAAGTGCGAAAATTTAATCGCTACAAAAATTCCAATTATCAACGAACCAAAAGAAGCAATTTCAACAAAAAGACCGTTTTTTAAACCTGTATATAAAGCATAACCTAACAAGGCGGTAAAAACAATATCCAAAAATCCCATAAATTATATTTATTTTATAAAAACAAAACTACAAAATGCAAACCTCAAATACTATCTTTGCCAAAAACAAAACAGAAATGTCTAGAGATATACAATTAAAAGAACGTTGGGATAAAGTCGTTACTTTTTTATCTGAGAAATTTGCCGATGGTGATGTCTTGGATTTAGATGCGATTATTTACTTAATTGGCGTTCAGGAATTAGGCAAAATAAATACCGAATTTAAAAAAGACGAAAAAGTAAACCTAATGCACATTGCGATTTGTAAACTTTTAGAACCATACGGATATTACGAATTTGAATTTTTCGACAAAGACGGTTGGCCACATTATAAAGTGACGAAAGAATTACCAACGCTAAAAGCAGGAGAACAAAGTGTTTTAATGAAAGAAGCCATTGTGAATTATTTTTTAGAAAAAGAAATAATAAATTAGTGCTCAGTGTTCAGTTTTTAGTGTTCAGTTGTAACTATTTGTAAAAAAACTTCCAACTTCCAACTTCCAACTTCTAACTTTTATTTAAATTTGCAGACTATTACCCTATTACGATGATAAACAAGATTAAACAACATATTAAAGAAGCTCAAGCTTTTACCACTGAAGACAAAACGACTTTAGAAGAATTTCGTATTAAATACTTAGGAAGTAAAGGTTTATTGAAAGATTTCTTTGCCGAATTTAAAAACGTACCGAACGAACAAAAGAAAGAATTTGGTCAGGTGGTAAACGAATTAAAGAATACGGCGGAAGAAAAAGTAAAAAGCATTCAGGAACTTTTAGAATCTAAAACAGAATCTATTAACTTGTTTGGCGATTTATCTCGTCCGGGAAATCCAATTAATATTGGTTCTCGTCATCCTATTTCTTTAGTGAAAAATCAAATTTTAGATGTGTTTTCTACGATTGGTTTCAATGTGTCTGAAGGTCCAGAAATTGAAGACGATTGGCATAACTTTACGGCTTTAAACTTACCAGAATATCACCCAGCGCGTGATATGCAGGATACTTTTTTCATTCAAACGAATCCAGATGTTTTATTGCGTACGCATACCTCTTCTGTTCAGGTGAGATATATGGAAAACAACAAACCGCCTATTAGAACGATTTCTCCAGGTAGAGTTTTCCGTAACGAAGCAATTTCGTCTCGTTCACACTGTATTTTCCACCAAGTGGAAGGTTTATATATTGATAAAAATGTTTCGTTTGCCGATTTAAAACAAACGTTATTATATTTCACGAAAGAAATGTTCGGGAAATCGAAAATCAGATTGCGTCCGTCATACTTCCCGTTTACTGAACCAAGTGCAGAAGTAGATATTTATTGGGGATTAAAAACAGAAACTGACTACCGAATTACAAAAGGAACAGGTTGGTTAGAAATTATGGGTTGCGGAATGGTAGATCCGAATGTTTTGAAAAACTGCGGAATTGATCCAAACGAATATACAGGTTACGCTTTTGGTATGGGAATTGAAAGAATTGCAATGTTATTATACCAAATTGGCGATATTAGAATGTTTTATGAAAACGATGTACGTTTCTTAGAACAATTTAAATCTAGTTTATAATAAAAAAAGCTCAGCAAATGCTGAGCTTTTTTGTTTTGTACCCGGAGTGGGAATCGAACCCACACTCCAAGGAACACGAGTTTGAGTCGTGCGCGTCTACCAATTCCGCCATCCGGGCCTTGAAAAGTTTTGAAGTAAAAAACCACTTCATTACTTTTTTAGAGTGTGCAAATATAAGTAAAGTTTCTAATTTCAATCGAAAAATACTTAAAAATTTACTTTCAGAGTCCGATTTTATTTTTACCTTTGCACCCAATTATACATACGCAGGACTAACTAACTACATAACAACAAATTAAAATGTCGTACAACGAGCCTGAAGCAAAAATATTTGCCTGTTCTCAAAGTGTGTATCTAGCGGAAGAAATTGCCAGTAAATATGGTGTGCCGCTGGGTAAAGTAACGTTCTCTAAATACAGTGATGGTGAATTTCAACCCTCATTTGAAGAATCTATCAGAGGTCTTCGTGTATTTTTAGTATGTTCCACTTTTCCAAGCGCAGATAATTTAATGGAATTGTTATTAATGATTGATGCTGCTAAAAGAGCATCAGCCAGACACATAACAGCGGTCATCCCTTATTTTGGATGGGCAAGACAAGACAGAAAAGACAAACCAAGAGTTCCGATTGGAGCAAAGTTGGTGGCTAAATTATTAGAAACAGCAGGAGCTACTCGAATTATGACCATGGATTTACATGCAGATCAAATTCAGGGATTCTTTGAAAAACCAGTGGATCACTTGTTTGCTTCAACTATCTTTTTACCTTATGTAAGAAGTTTAGGTTTAGAAAACTTAACCATTGCATCACCTGATATGGGTGGTTCTAAAAGAGCTTATGCGTATTCTAAATTTTTAGAATCAGATGTAGTAATTTGCTACAAACAAAGAAAAATAGCCAATGTAATCGATACAATGGAATTGATTGGAGAGGTTAAAGGCAGACATGTAATTTTAGTAGATGACATGATTGATACTGGAGGTACATTAGCAAAAGCCGCTGATGTAATGATTGAAAAAGGCGCCTTGAGTGTGAGAGCAATTTGTACACATGCCATTTTATCTGGTGAAGCGTACGAAAAAATCGAAAACTCAAAATTAGAAGAGTTAATCGTTACAGATTCTATTCCGTTAAAGAGAGAATCTAAGAAAATAAAAGTTGTGAGCTGCGCGCCATTATTTGCAGAAGTAATGCACATGGTTCAGAACAATACTTCTATTAGTGGGAAGTTTTTAATGTAAAGTTAGTCGGTTTGAAGATGTTCATTCCTTTAAACTACTAACCAATTTATTTTTATTAATTTTAATTTATTTCAAATGAAATCAATTACGATCAAAGGATCACAAAGAGAAAGCGTGGGTAAAGTAGCTACTAAAGCCCTACGTAATGCTGGAATGGTTCCTTGCGTTATTTACGGAGGGGAAAATCCAGTACATTTTAGTGCTGAAGAAAGAGCATTTAAAGGTTTAGTTTACACTCCAGAAGCGCACACTGTAGTAATTGAATTAGAAGGTGGAAAGAAATTTGACGGTATCTTACAAGATATCCAATTTCACCCAGTTTCTGACAAAATTTTACACGTAGATTTCTATAATCTAGATGCTGCAAAAGAAATTACAATGGAAGTACCTGTTAAAGTTACTGGAACATCTCCAGGGGTTTTATTAGGAGGGGTTTTACGTTTAAACCAACGTAAATTAAAAGTGAGAGCTTTACCTGCTAACTTACCAGATTCAATTGAAGCAAACATTTCTGAATTAGAAATGGGTAACAAATTATATGTTACTAAATTAGCAGCAGATGGTTACAAAATTTTACACCCAGACAACACTGTTGTTTGTCAAGTAAGAATTTCTCGTGCTGCTATGAAAGCTGCTCAAGAAGCTGCAAAAGCAGAAAAAGGAGCAAAAAAGAAAAAATAATTCAATTTTCTTCTATACAGAAATCCCGAGCATTGCTCGGGATTTTTTTTTGATGTAAGAAGAAAAAATATACTGGTTAAGTTCAAAATCTTAATGAATTTTTTTTAAAGTTTCTGCCAGCAAAGGCTTCTCAATATAATCAATAACATTCGGGTGAACTTTAGCTTTTTGCTTATCAACTTCGTTCACTGAGGAAGAAAGTATATAAATGAAAATATGGTCTTTTATTTCAGAGTTAATGTGTTGAAATTCTTCCATAAATTCCCATCCAGACATCGTAGGCATATTAATATCAAGAAAAAGAATGGCATTTCCTGAATTCGGCGTATTAAAATTAGATTTGATATAATCCAATCCTATTGCAGCTTCTGTAAAAGTAATTACGTTGGCGTCTTGAACACTTTTTTGGATGTTCTTAGTACATAATAAATTATTTATTGGATCATCGTCGATCACAATAAAACGTTTATAATCTTGAATCATAACTACAGTTTTTTAATTCGTTTTTTCTGAGTATCATAAACCGGAACATTCTTGTTCTTACGCAAAACTAGAATCGGTGAATATTATTTCGTTGATTTCGTTAAGTCTATTCAACTCATGAATAGCATAACCTAATATTAGCATCACTAACATAAGCACTAATGAAGTACAACTTTATAGGGGTTTTTGTCTTAATACTCATAAAATATTGTTTATGAGTGGAGTTACTCACAAATTTAGGAAATATACTCCAAAAAAAGCCTTAAGAAATGTAAATTTTTTTCATTAATTATGGAAATGGTGTTGAATTGAAAAATAATTTTTAATAAAAGGTAAATAGAACGTTTGCTTTGGACAAGAATATTACCAGCAAATTATTATGGCATGGTATAAACCAAAAAAAAACTCAACAGCAATGTTAAACATTTTACACCTCTTCCAGGTAGAAATCGGGACAAGAAATGGGCTCGAGCTAACACTATATCCCAAACCATCATAAACGAAAAAAGTTCAACATTGCTGTTGAACTTTTTGCTCCCTCTCTTGGGCTCGAACCAAGGACCCTCTGATTAACAGTCAGATGC
>JAZKHI010000033.1:0-22300 GCA_040385445.1 Bacteroidota bacterium
CTCGACATGCTTACTAATTAGTGCCACTTGCTGTCAAAACCAGTCGACCCCATTTTAATGAAACAAAAAATATTTCATAATTTCAATGCCAAAGATACTAATTTTACCAATATTTGAAAGGAAACAAGGATATAATTGAATTTTGTTTTTTGAATAAGATTATTTAAAACTATATCTCTTTAGTTTTAAATAAAATTGTTAAAAAATTACGTAAATAAATGTAAAAAACTTAAAAAATAATGATATCAATTATTCTGTTCTAGAATCACTTATAAAGTAGTTGTATTTTTCCATTTTAGTTGTTAAATTGTTATATTTGTATGCTAATAAATAAAAATTGTTTTAAAAACATGAAATTCGGAATTATAAAAGAAAGAAAAAACCCACCCGATAGAAGAGTAGTGTTCTCACCTTCAGAGCTTTTGGAGTTGAAAGAAAAGTTTCCAAATGCAGAAGTTAAGGTAGAAGCATCAGATATAAGAGTGTTTTCAGATGCAGAATATTTAGAAAAAGGGTTTGAAGTTACAGAAGATATTACCGATTGTGATGTGTTTATTGGTGTAAAAGAAGTTCCTGTAGATGCCTTAATCCCAAATAAAAAATATTTTTTCTTTTCTCATACTATAAAAAAACAAGCATACAATAGAAATTTATTGAAAGCTTGTATTGATAAAAATATTGAATTATACGATCACGAAACTATTGTAAATGAAAATAATACTCGTTTAATTGGTTTTGGTCGTTATGCAGGAATAGTTGGTGCTTACAACGGAATTAGATCTTTCGGGTTAAAATTTGAGATTTTTAATTTACCTAAAGCAGAAACACTTACCAATCAGCAAGAATTAATTACTAAACTTAAAAATACTTTCCTTCCTCCAATTAAAATTGTTTTAAGTGGTAAAGGTAAAGTAGCGCTTGGTGCAAAAGAAATGTTGGATGGTATGAAAATGAAGGAAGTTTCAGTTGAAGATTTCTTATCTACAACTTATACTTATCCTGTTTTTACCATGATTGACATTCAGGATTATAATTCGCATAAAGACGGTTTAGCTTTTGATAAAAAAGATTTTTATGCCAATCCACAAAATTATGTTTCAAATTTTGAGCGTTTTGCAGAAGCTTCTGATGTTTTTATGGCTGGTCACTTTTATGGTAATGGTGCTCCAGTAATTTTGTCAAGAGAAATGTTGGTTTCTCCAAAAAATAAAATTAAAGTTGTGGCAGATATTTCTTGTGATATTAATGGTCCGATTGCTTGTACTTTAAGAGCTAGTACGATTGCTGAACCAAATTACGGATATTTAGCGACAGAAGATAAAGAAGTAGATATGTTTCATCCAGGTGCTGTAGTTGTAATGGCGGTAGATAATTTACCTTGTGAATTACCAAAAGATGCTAGTGAAGGTTTTGGAGAAATGTTTTTGAAAAATGTAATTCCTGCATTTTTTGATGGCGATGCTTCTGGAGTTTTAGCTAGAGCGAAAATTACTGAAAATAGAAAACTCACACCACGTTTTGCTTATCTGCAAAATTATGTTGATGGTTTAGAATAATATAAAATCCCAAGTAATTGGGATTTTTTTTTTGTTTTATAGTTTGATGAATTAAAAATAATTATGTAAATTTGCTTATCATAATATGTAAAAATACACAAATGAAAAGTCCAGTCAAAAAATACGAAATTGCAAAAGACACCATTAATATGGTTTCTGAACCTATGTCTATATATTTGCCAGCTTCATTTATTAAAAATAATGTATTAGATAATATTGCTCAAAACTCAAAGGAATTATTTGTGAAAGTGATGGCTATTACTGGTTTAACAATAAAAATTCTTTCTGAAAATATTTTTGAAATCACACCAAAAACGTTCATTAAATATAAAAATAACGAAACTAAAATTCCTTCAAGAATTGCAGAATTAGCCATAGAATTAAGCACTTTATATGAATTAGGTAATGTGGTTTTTGGTAATTCCACTATTTTTAATCAATGGTTAGAAAAAGAAAATCCATTCTTCAATAATACTAAGCCTGCTCAATATTTAAATACTTCAACAGGTATTCATTTGATTTACGAAGAGTTAAAACGTATAGAATTCGGCGCAACCGCATAATCAATGGACGTTTTTAGAATTGTTCATACGAAATGGGCGAATAGTTTAACAGCTTCTGGTTATGCTGCAAGATGGAATTCTACTGGATTATTTGTGATTTATACCGCCGAAAATTGTTCGTTAGCTTGTTTGGAAAACTTAGTTCACAGAAATGGTTTTGGTAGCGATTCTGATTATAGTTTACTTACTATTTCATTTCCAGATTCTGTTCAAATGTTAGAAGTAGATTCGAAAGATTTACCAAAAGGTTGGAATGATATTACCGAAAAAGGACATTTAATTTGTAGAACAATTGGTGATAATTGGATTAGAAATCAACAATCGGCAATCTTGTTAGTGCCTTCCGCAATTATTCCAAATGAAAGAAATGTGCTTATCAATCCCAATCATCCTGATTTTAAAAAGATTAAATTTAGTACTCAACCTTTTACTTTCGATAAAAGACTATCAAAATAATTTGTGCTAGTAATGTTATTAACTACTTCGATTTCGTTAATAATTAAATTCCGATTTTATATTTTTTTGCCATAAATTTTGTTATTTAGCAAATAACTAATTAAAAGATTAAACTACTAACTCAACCAAATTATGAATTCAAACCAAAATCAAACTAATTATCCTGCATTATATACACTTATTACGGTGTTTTTCTTTTGGGGATTTATAGCTGCTGGAAACAGTATTTTTATCCCATTTTGTAAACATTATTTTTCACTAGATCAATTTCAATCGCAATTAATTGACTTTGCATTTTATACTGCTTATTATGTTGGTGCTTTATTGCTTTTTTGGATGGGAAACAGTTCAGGAAAAGACATTGTAGGTTCTTGGGGTTATAAGAAAAGTATTGTATATGGCTTGTTGTTTTCTGCATTAGGTGCTGGAGCGATGATTATTGCTGTTGAAGCAAGTGTTTATGCCGGAATGTTAGTTGGATTATTCATTGTGGCTTTGGGATTTTCCTTACAACAAACTGCTGCAAACCCTTTTGCCATTTTATTAGGTAACCCAAAAACGGGTGCGAGTAGAGTAAATTTAGGTGGTGGAATTAATTCTTTAGGAACAACTATTGGTCCAATTTTAGTAGCTTTCGCTTTGTTTGGAAGTGCAAAAGCCGTTTCAGATGAGCAAATTAAAAATTTACCTTTAGACAAAGTTGTTATTTTATATTTAGGTGTTGGATTGCTTTTTATTGCTTCTGCAGGATTATTCTACTTTTCGAAGAAAGTGCCAGCTGGAATTGCTACAGAACCAATGGAAAAAGCAAATAAAGCGTTACGAACTTTAGTAATTATGACGATTTTGTTAGCGGCTTGTTTTGTGCCAATTTTCAAAACGTATCAATTAGATACTACAAGTTATTCTGCATTAGATATATCAAATTTAGAACAATATAGAATGCTTTGGCTTTCTGGTGCTTTGTTAGTGGTTTTAGGTGGAATTTTATTTTCGTATTTATCTGCTAAGAAAAACGTGAACGGTTGGGGAGCAATGCAATATCCGCAATTAGTGTTAGGAATGTTAGCCATTTTTGTTTATGTTGGAGTAGAAGTGGCCATCGGAAGTAATTTAGGAGAATTATTAAAACTGAAAGAATTCGGAAGTATGCAATCTTCTGATATTGCACCATATGTTTCTATGTATTGGGGAAGTTTAATGATTGGTCGTTGGGCTGGTGCAATTTCTGTTTTCCATTTAGATGGAATTAAAAAAACAATCGCTTTAATCATTATTCCATTACTTGCATTTGCAGTTATTTTAGGTGTGAATATCGTTTCTGGAAAAGATATGAAACCATTGTATTTTTATGTGGTTTGTATTTTTGTTCAAATTATCGCTTTCTTCTTAAGTAAAGATAAACCTGCAAGAACTTTAATGATTTTTGGAAGTTTCGGAATTATTGCTATGTTAGTTGGTTTGTTTTCTGTTGGAACAGTTGCTATTTATGCCTTTTTAGCTGGTGGATTGGCTTGTAGTATTATGTGGCCATCTATTTTTAGTTTATCAATTATTGGTTTAGGAAAATATACTTCTCAAGGTTCTGCCTTTTTAGTTATGATGATTTTAGGTGGTGGAATTATTCCTCCAATTCAAGGAAAATTATCAGATATTATTGGTATTCACCAATCGTATATTGTGGCTGTAGTTTGTTTTGCTTACTTAACTTTATTCGCTGTTTTGGTAAAAGGAATTTTGAAAAAACAAAACATTGATGTGGACTCAATTGAAGTAGAAGGAAGTCATTAAAACATTAAAATAAATAAAATAAAACCCTGATAAATTTAATTGTCAGGGTTTTTTGTTTTAAAGAAAATTACTTCCAATCTATCTTTCTAGAAAAATACATTACGGCTGCTAAAATGGCAAACAATCCAATACTTCCCACTAATAAAGCATAATCCTCTAATTGTATGATGACGAAGATGAACGAGTATAAAACACTCAATGAAACACCTATAAATGTAGGGAATTTCTTGCTCTTTAAAATCGAAATCGAATACAAGGAAATCAGTACTATAACAGCTATGGCTGCAATGATATAGGCTAATGAAAAACTACTGTGTTCCGTAATGGAAATCAATAAAGTGTAGAACATTACCAATGCAATTCCAATCATCGAATATTGAAAAATATGAATGTTGATTTTACTAATCGATTGAATTAAAAAGAAGATTAAAAACGTTAATCCGATTACTAGAAATCCATATTTACTTGCGCGTTCGTTTTGTTGGTATTCGTCAACAGGCGTGATGAAATCGGTAGCAAAAGCATAATTAGATAATTCTGGTAAGTTTTCAAAATATTGTTGAGCAAATGGTCTGTTAAAATGTAATATTTTCCAATTTGCTTTAAATCCGTTTTCATTTACTTCACGAGAAGTAGGAGAGAAGTTTCCATTAAAGTTTGGCGAATTCCAATCTGATGTCATTTTAGAATCTGTTGTTTTTCCAATCGGAACAATCTTAATTTGTTTACTTCCATTGAAAGAAATATCGAAATTAAATTTGGTGTCATTTGCAATTGACTTATAATCGAAAGTAGTCGATTCTAACATTTCAATGCTATCATTTTTTTCTAAACTTCCAGGTTCAAATTTGAAACTTTGGTTTCCGAATTTTATTTTGACTTCATCTTTTAAGCTTTTTAAATTTGTAGTTCTGATAATAATTTTAGCTTGATTCCAATATACATTTGCGTCTGGAATATTTCGCATTTGAAAATTAGGTTGCGAATATGAACCTGTAAAATTCATTTTAGTTGAAAATACATTCGATTTAAAAATACCGCGTTCCAAAGGTTTTTCCATTGTTGCTGTTACTGTATTGTTTAATTCTTCTGGAAAGAAATACGCAAAATTAGATTTTCCTGTAACTGGATTTTTATATGGAATTTTTAAAATTGGTCCGTAAACATACACGCCGCCACCCCATTTTGATGTAGTTTCACTTACAACTTCTTTTTGTCTAATACTTCGCTCGGAAATTAAATCCTGTACGAAGAATAGCGGAATTAACAGAACAAATGTTAGTATTCCAACCATTATCATTTTTGCTGTTGACGATTGAAAGAAAGATTTGCCTTCTGTTTGATCTGGTGTTTTGATGTTGATTTCCATAATTTTAATTTTTAGGTTTATGTTTTTTAATTGTTATTGATTTTTGCTAGTGTTCTCTTTCCATTTATAAAAAATAATGTAGCTGATTAAGATTATTATTCCGAGTTGCATTGTATAGATTATCGTTTCAAAACTAAAGAGCGCAGAAATAGATTTATAAGCTAGTTGCATGGGTTTTGAAACAATATCCCAACTGTTAAAACGTAAAACTCTTCCTAAATAAATTCCAAAAGCAGATAAAAAACTAATGATTAGAATAAATAGATTTCCTTTTTTATCGCCATATTTTGCTATTGTCAATTGATGCATATGATGCAATGAAAGTAAACCAACATAAAATCCTGCAAAGCTAAAGCTCGATAAAATGAGCATATCTAAACCAAACTGAAAGGTGTTTTTGAAATGTAAATGTGTAAAATCGGTAAGGATATAAAAGGTGTTCGGAATAAATATTAACCAAATAAATGCGTAAATGCTATTTTGAATTTTTTTACTTTTTTCAAAGAAGTTATTAAGAATGCTTGATGATAAAAAATAAGGTATAATTGCTAAGAATAAATTCCAAATTAGAAATAGTAAATACATGGAGTGTGTAATTTTCACTCGAAGCAATAATAAGGTAATAGCAACTAATGAAGCTAACCAAACCGCTGTATCTTGTTTGCGATTTAAAATGTAGATGGTGATAATTTTGTTCATAATTAATAATTAAAAGTACTTTGTTTTTCAAAGTTAAAATATAAAAAAATAGATTATTTGGTTTGCAATAATTTTTCCAATGCACTAATATGATCCTGAAAGGCTTTTTTACCAATAGGAGTAATGCTATATTTTGTATTGGGTTTTTTACCAATAAATTGTTTTTCTACCATAATAAATTCATCCGCCTCGAGAGCTTTAATATGACTGGCTAAATTACCATCAGTAGCACCCAAATATTCCTTCATGGTATTGAAATCTACAGATTCGTTTACCATCAAAACCGACATAATTCCTAGTCGTATTCTGTGGTCAAACGCTTTGTTGATGTTTTGGATGATGTTTTTCATTGTCATTGCGAGGCACGAGGCAATCTCTTTATTTAATTTATTTTGAAAATATTATCTGCAAAAATATTAATAATTACTGATTATTGCTTCTTTTTGATTTGAACCAATTCATAGTTAAAAGTACAATTCCTGTAACTATTAAAATCAAAGGTAAAGCACCTGGTTCATCTTCAACTTTAATCATGTAAACTAACAAGATTGTTCCTAGAATTGTAAGTAGTAGCGGTAATATGACGCTCCAATTTAATTTTTGATTGCTATTCTTATTCATAGTATTAGTAATTTAAATTAATAATTATCGTAAACAGTTTCTAGTAATTCTGATTCGTGTAATTGTGATGGTGCTACAACTTTTTCATGTAAAGGAACTTGTGTTCCGTAACGTTGATACATTATTCTTTGCACTATTGGATTATCTAAATTAAAATCTTTTAATTCTTTTGTATTACATAACTCAATATTGGCGCCATTTTTATATATTTTCCAAACCAATTCAGAACAATAAATCTCTGAATTTGACCAACCGAAATAAATATCGTAATTTTTATCTAGCATTTTCTCGCCATATTTTTTCATCTCGGATAATTGCTCTTCGGATAATTGTGTTCCAGATTTTTTTAATCGTTTTACCACATATTTAGAATCTCTTCCATGAGAAATCCAACTTTCAAAAGGCGTTATTTTTACAGGTTGTACTGCTTCATAAACGTACGTTTTACCATTCTCAATAAATATAATTCCACAATGTGAGAATTTAGAATTGGTTGCAATCCTCACCGCTTCACATTGTTGAGATTCTGATGTTTGAAAAATGATATCACCATTTTGAAATTCAGTTGTGTTAGTTTTACTATTTCCACAAGAAAATAATAAAGCAATACAAAATGTTAGTAACGATAAAATTATTTTTGTCATAATTAATCTATTGATTTCCAGCTTCCTTTTTTAAAGAATACATTTTTAAATTTTTCCGATTCAAACACATAATAAAAATTCCAAACTTCTCTGTATAATGCAGGGTTCTCTTTTAGTATATGAAATTTTGGTTCATCTAATTCTATTTTTAAATGTGGACTATGACCATATTCTGTAAACTCCACTTTGCCTTCAATTGTTTTTATTATGTTTTCTTTTTCTGTGATGTAAAAGAAAATTTTATTCTCTTCTGTTATTTTAAATCTGTAATGATTGTACTGCCAATCAGCTTGTTTACCTGAAAATTTAGTTCTATCAATAATATAATCTCCATAAATATCTTCTTTTTCAACATTTTTTTTACTTGTAAAAATTGATAAAAACATCATTAAGAATGGAAGTATAATCAATGTTATCCATAATCCAACTATTAATTTTCCGAATATTTTCTTTTTAAAAATTAATCCTAAAATGTATAAAATGATAGAAATAATTGAGAAAAAAATTACTATTAAAGCTAATCCAATCAACCACATAGTTATTTTCTCTCGTATTTGAACCACATCATTCCACCATAAAAAATATGACAAAATCCAAAACCTAGTGCCCAGAAAAGCAATCCGTAACCGATGAAAAATGTATTTATTATTCCAATTAAAATCATGGTTAATCCCAAATAACGAACATCTCCTAATGTATATTTACTAGCATTCACACAAGCTAATCCGTAAAAGATAAGCATCAATGGTGCCACTAATCTAAAATCTTCTTTTTCAATTAAATACAAACACAAATAACCACCAACAGCAAGCGGAATTAGAAAGTTAATTATTAATCGGTACGAAGTAGGATTCCATATTTTTTCGTTATTCTTTTTAGCTTTACTCGAGCTCAAAGCTATACCGGTAATTATTGATAATGTGACAACTGTAAACGCAATTCCTAATAATATAAACATATTATTTTGAGAAATTACAATGTATTCAATATCGCTAAAAACAGTCGTATTCGCATATAAAATGGTATTGGCGAAATACGCACCAACTAATGCATAAATCCCTGCTAATACGCCAGACAAACCGCTTAATGAAATAAATTGAGTCGATTTACTCATCATTTCTTTAATCTCTTTTAAGTCGTTTAAATAATTTTTATCTTCCATTTTTAAAGTGCTTTGAAATACAAAGTAACTAATAATAATTTATGTAGCCAAATAATTTTGTTTATTTTTGAATAAATATTTTATAAATGAAACCAACTGAAGAATATATTCTACGACAAAGCTCCGCATTTCAGGAGATTATTTATTATGTAATCTCAGTGATAGAACAAGAAATGGATGCTACCGAATTATTATTTAAGTGGGGAATACCATATTTTTATTATCTAAACAAACCATTTATTTATATTGCTCCAAATAAATCAAAGGGATTTGTAGATATTGGTTTTGCAAAAGGATATGAATTAATTTTACATCAAGATGTTTTAGTAGGAGAGAAACGCAACACTATTAAATCGTTACGCTATTTTGATATTGATTCTATAAATGATAAAGTATTAAGAGAAGTAATTCAAGAAGCAAAGTTGTTATATAAAAAAACGTGATAAGTACTACTTATCACGTTTTCTATTATAAAATAAAGAATTTTAAATTCTAAATATTCCACCAACTGCAATCATACTCTGTAAAAACCAGAAGTTTTGTTGCGCTTTATCAGCTTTAAATTGGGTTGTTCTGATGTTGTTCATTTCTATATAACCGCCTTTTAATTCAGTTTGAATAAAGAAATGTTTAAAAAAAGTAAAGTTTAAACCCGCTTTTGCAGAAATCCCATATCCAGAAATATGAAACTCATCATATCTATCTTTACCTAAAAGTCGTGTGTTTGTTTTTGGTAATAATATTCCTCCACCTAAACCTTCAGTTAAATTAATTTGAATTTTATCACTATCCCAAGATTTAAATAATCTTGATGAAATATCATCTACTCTAGTAAGTTCAGAATTAATGTAATTTAAACCATCTGTATGTTCAAATGTTAAAAATGGAGGTGGATTAATATCATTATCTGGATTGTAATTATAATAAAAATCTACTGGTGTATTATTGTAATCGCCGTTATACATTGAACCACTTTCCGATGCTGGCAGATTTACATAACCACTAACATTTGCAGTTTGTTTTTGATTTAAAACATATTTCATATGATCCCAACCAATAGAAATATTGTAATGATCAGTAATAAAATATCCCATTTTAAAATTAGTTTGAGGAATAGTCATTCTTTCTGGATTCACATAATCAATGTGCCAACCTTTTGGCTTATCGAAAGCTTCAGCGTTTTGAACAACAAAATCGTAATTTTCTCCAGAGAAATGAATATCAGATTTTGAATACGTTTCTCTATTTCCACCCCAATACACAAAAAATTTTCCTTTATTATGTGCTGTATAATTTTCTTTTACAACAGGTAAGTCAATTAAATCTGGTGTTTGCGAAAATAAAAAAGAAGTGTGTAATAGAATGGTTAGGATTAAAATAATTTTTTTCATTTGGAGCATCTTCATCGGTATTTCAAAAGTATATATCTTCCTGCTTTTCGCTATATCATTAAAAAGTTCCCTTTCAGTAGGGAACTTTTTAATGGATGCCGCTTCACTCAGGGCTATAAATTATATTATTCGTTTTAATTAAAATTTGTTAATCGTTTGTCTGATAGCCACTAATTTTGTCATTAAACCTTCAAAATAGTCTAAATGTAACATGTTAGCACCATCACTTTTTGCGTTTGCAGGATCAAAATGTGTTTCAATAAAAATTCCATCTACACCTGTTACAATTCCAGCTTTAGCGATAGTTTCAATCATGTCTGGTCTTCCACCAGTTACACCGCTAGTTTGATTAGGTTGTTGTAAAGAATGTGTTACATCTAAAACAGTAGTTCCAAATTCTTTCATCGTAGGAATTCCTCTAAAATCTACAATCATATCTTGGTAGCCAAACATCGTTCCTCTATCTGTAATCATAAAATTATCGTTTCCACAATCTTTTACTTTTTGTGCTGCATGTTTCATGCTTTCCGGACTCATAAATTGTCCTTTTTTCAAGTTTACGGTTTTTCCAGTATTTGCAGCCGCTACTACTAAATCAGTTTGACGAACTAAAAACGCAGGAATTTGTAAAATATCTACATATTCAGCAGCCATCGCAGCATCTTCATTGGTATGAATATCTGTAACCGTTGGAACTCCAAATTGTTTCGATACTTTTTCTAAAATTTTCAATGCTTTTTCATCGCCAATACCAGAAAAACTGTCAATTCTAGAACGGTTTGCTTTTTTGAAACTTCCTTTAAAAACAAAAGGAATTTGTAAATTATCTGTAATGGTAACTAATTTTTCAGCAATTCGCATAGCCATTTCTTCACCTTCAATGGCACACGGCCCAGCTAGTAAGAAAAAGTTACCGCTATTTGTATATTTTATTTGTGGAATATTATCTAAGTTCATGTGTAGTTGTTTATTGTATTTTTAAATTGTGGTGCAAAGGTAATTAAAGTTAGATGTTTAGTTGTTAGAAGTTTAAACTTTTTTTATTGAAAATCCTTTCGGACAAATTACTTGTCCTTTTTCAAATGTATTGATATAAATTTTCTTGTTAGAAGTAACTCCGTCAAAGTAAATTTCATATAAATCTAAAGTTCCTGCTCCCATTTTATTATTCTTACTTGGAAACGGACAACAGGTTTCTATTAATTTATAAGTTACTTTTTCTCCATTCGGACCAGTAATAGCATTGAAAAAACGATTGATGTTTAAGTTGTTACTATTTTCAAACTTTGAAAACCCTAAATTCACTGGATAAAATTCACTATAACCATATTTTAAATCGGTAGCCGTTTCAGTCAAAATAAATTGACCACTTTCAATTTTTGGTAGAGCAGCAGTATCATCAATATTTTGAATGGTATTTTTAGTACTTACACATGAAACGAATAAGAAGATGACGCTTAAAGCAATTAATTTGCGCATGATAAATTATTTTTTAGTTTTTACTATTGATGCTGCCAAAGCTGCAAATATTATACCAAAAGATAATGTAGTAAATGAAGCTAAAAACATATATGCAGTTGCGCCAAACATAGCTTGCGCATTTTCTAGTTTCATTCCTTGTGAAACCGAAAAAATAATCATGTTTGTAAAAAAATCTGGATTTATATATTTTAAAGAAAAATACAGCGCAAATGGTGTTAAAATCATGGCAAAAATGGCCAAAATTATACCAGAAAGTAATCCTTGTTGCCATGACATAATGCCATTAAAAAAGTTCTTTTTCTTATCAATTAAAAAAAGAATATAAATTCCGAAAACTAAAACATACATTAAATTAGTAAAAAAGGGATGATTAGCTATTTTTTCATCATGAAAACCTAAATATTTTTCTAGCTGAAACCACATAATTCCTAAAAAAGTGTAGTATATTGCCCATTTAAATTCTATTTTAAATTTACTCATTTTTTGTATCTTTGAAAGCTCTATTAAAAAAAAGTCTGCGTTAGCAAACACTTATGGTTAAAAAATGCGATACATATGTTACCTTTGCAAAAAGAAATAAAACATATAAAATCGAGAACAAATATAGTAATTCGAAAAATAATATTTAATAATATATGGAAGTAATTCAAGGTACTTGGCACTGGGCAGTTTCAGGTTTTTTAATCGGACTGATTATGTTAGTGTTAACCTATTTTGGTAAAACTTTTGGAATGTCATCTAACTTAAGAAACATCTGTAGTATGACTTTTGCCAAAAGTAAAATTGAATATTTTGACTTTGATTGGAGAGCACAAAAATGGAATTTAGCCATTGCATTAGGTGCTATAGTTGGAGGTTTTATCGCCTCTTATTTTTTGATGGATTCAACTGATATTCTTCAAATTAATCCGAAAACAATTGAAAATTTAAGACAATTAAATATTGATGCACCAAACGGAAAGTTAGGTCCAGACGCCATGTTTAGTTTAGAAAACATGTTAACTGTAAAAGGTTTTTCTATTTTATTAATTGGTGGATTTTTAATTGGGTTTGGAACACCGTATGCTGGTGGTTGTACTTCAGGTCATGCTATTTCAGGTTTAAGCAATTTACAAATTCCATCACTTATTGCAGTAATTGGTTTTTTCCTTGGCGGATTAATTTCTGCACATTTTTTAATCCCATTAATTTTCGGATAGTATGAAGTTAATTAAGTTTTTTATAGTTGGTATCGTTTTCGGAATTGTATTAACAAAAGCAGAAGCCGTTTCTTGGTATAGAATTTATGAAATGTTTATGTTTCAAAGTTTCCATATGTATGGAATTATTGCAACTGCTATTTTCGTAGGTGTAACTGGAATTTATTTAATTAAAAAGAAAGACATTCAAGGTTTTAAAGGAGCTGAAATTAATATTCAAGATAAAGATTTCTCGTATTCAAGATATATTATTGGAGGAACTATGTTTGGTTTAGGTTGGGGATTAGTAGGAAGTTGCCCTGGACCAATTTTCATTTTAATTGGAAATGGCGTTTTTTCTATTTGTGTGGTGTTACTAGGTGCTTTACTTGGAACTTACATTTATGGAATTCTAAAGAATAAATTGCCACATTAAGAAAAAATTAGATTCTGATCTTGTTAAAAAAAACGAAACAGAATGACAAAATATAAAAGAAAAAAGCGACCAATTGGTCGCCTTTTTTATATAATTACAGCACTTAAACCTGCATCTTGCAATGATATGCATTGTGGTTTTAGTTTAGGTAATTCTCCAGTTTTTACAGTGCATTGTCCTTTGTAATGTACCAAAATTGCGCATTGTTCGGCTTGTTCCCAAGTATGGTCACAAATTTTGACTAACATTTCAATAACGTGATCAAACGTGTTTACATCATCATTGTATAAAACAATTTCGTTGTTTACGCCAACTGCTTCTTCAACTAATACTTCTTCTAATGTTTCTGTTAATGTGCTCATAACTAATAATTTATTCTAGTACAAAATTACTAATTTTTTGTAATTTGTGGTATTTCAATTTTTATTTTTTCGTCACTTCGAGTGATTTTCGAAATGTAATGAAGAAAATTGTATCGAGAAGTAAAGCTGTTCTCGATACAAAATTGTTCGTTATCTCAAAATTTCACTTGAACTGACGATGTGGTTTACTTTTTTGTGTATTTCAAGCCTAACCAATTATTTCTTTCTTTTTTCGATTCAAAAGTCAGACCTAATTTCTCACAACATTCGTTGATAGCTTCAAAATCTTCTGTATAAAATCCGCTTAATAATAAAACAGAATTGTCATTCATACAGTTGACATATGTCGCCATGTCATTCAGCAAAATATTTCTATTGATATTCGCAATAAACACATCGTATTTCTGACCATTATTTAACCAAGAAGCATCACCTTCATATACTGAAATATGTTTGCAGTTATTACGTTCTGCGTTTTCAATTGAGTTCAAATAACACCAATTGTCAATATCAACAGCATCAATAGGTTGAGCGCCTTTCATTTCAGCTAAGATGGCTAAAATAGCAGTTCCGCAACCCATATCAATAGTTTTTTTATTCGTTACATCTAATTCTAATAAATGCTGAATCATCATGTGTGTGGTTTCGTGATGACCTGTTCCGAAACTCATTTTTGGTTCAATTACAATTTCATATTTCGCATTAGTTGCTGGATGAAATGGTGCACGAACATGACAAATTCCGTCAACATCAATAGGAGAGAAGTTCTTTTCCCATTCTTCATTCCAATTTACTGGCTCAATTTCGTTGGTTGTGTAAGAAATTTTGAAATTTTCATTCGTAAGAATTTCAATTTCTTTTAAAATATTCTCAGACCAAACATCTTTTTGAACATAAGCAGAAACACCTTCTTCTGTTTCTTCAAAGCTTTCAAAAGCCGTTTCTTCTAATTGTGCAATTAAAATTTCCGAACCTAAATCATTCGGTTCAATTGTAAAATGGTATGCGATATATGTATTTGCCATTCGGATTTAAATTTTAGTCATAAAAAAATAGGAAGCAAAATTACTACTTCCTATTTTAATATTTGAGTTTTTAATTAATATAATTTTGGAAACTTGTTCGGATTTGATTCATTCATCATTTCGTACACTTTTTCAAAAATATCTTCAGCACTTGGTTTAGAGAAATAATCACCATCCGTTCCATAACTTGGGCGGTGAGCCTTAGCAGTTAAGGTTTGTGGCGCGCTATCTAAATGTTTGTACGCGTTTTGATTTTCAATAATTTCTTGTAAAATAAAAGCACTTGCTCCACCAGGAACGTCTTCGTCAATTACTAATAA
This sequence comes from Bacteroidota bacterium, assembly GCA_040385445.1. Classification (GTDB taxonomy): domain Bacteria; phylum Bacteroidota; class Bacteroidia; order Flavobacteriales; family Flavobacteriaceae; genus Flavobacterium. The sequence goes on from JAZKHI010000033.1 coordinate 15,056, forward strand.
ACGATTCGTTTTCGCAACTGATTTTACAATATCTTTATTTATATCGAAAGGTAATAAACTCTGAATATCAATAATTTCAGCGTCAATTCCGTTTTCTAATAATTCTTTTGCTGCTTGTTCTACAATTCTTAAAGTTGAACCGTAAGAAACTAATGTAATATCTTTTCCTTCTTTGATGGTTTCTACCACACCAATTGGCGTTTGAAATTCACCTAAATTTGTTGGCATTTTTTCTTTTAAACGGTAACCATTTAAACATTCAATTACTAAAGCAGGTTCGTCAGTTTTTAATAACGTATTATAAAAACCAGCCGCTTTTGTCATGTTTCTTGGAACCAAAACGTGAATACCACGAATCGCGTTAATAATCATTCCCATTGGAGAACCAGAATGCCAAATACCTTCTAAACGGTGTCCACGAGTTCTGATAATTAATGGTGATTTCTGACGACCATGCGTTCTGTATTGTAAGGTTGCTAAATCGTCACTCATAATTTGAATGGCGTATAACAAGTAATCTAAATATTGAATTTCTGCAATCGGACGTAAACCACGCATAGCCATTCCGATACCTTGACCTAAAATTGTCGCTTCGCGAATTCCTGCATCTGAAACACGCATTTCTCCGTATTTTTCTTGCATTCCTTCTAAACCTTGGTTCACATCACCAATATTTCCTGCATCTTCACCAAACACTAATGTTTCTGGATAGGTTGCGAAAATTTTATCGAAATTATCTCTTAACACTAAACGTGCATCAACTTCTTCAGCAGTTTCGTCATAAGTTGGTTTTACTTCAGTTGTTGAAGCAATATTTTGTTTCGATTCTGAATATAAATGTGAACTATATTTTGGTTGAATTTTTTCAATGAAATTAGAAATCCAAGTCGCTAAAGTTTCTCTATTCGAACCAGAAAGCATTCTTAAAACTTTTCTAGTAACGATTAATAAATCTTTTCTAATTGGTTCTTTTATAGCTGCAATATCATTCGCATATTTTTCAATGAAAACTTTATTTTCAGAGTTTTGTGCGACTTGATTTAAAATCGCAACTGTTGCTGCTTGATCTTCTTTAATTGCAGATAAATAATTCGCCCAAGCTTCTTTTTTACCTTCTAATACTTCTTTTTTAGATGCTGATTCAATTTCTTCTAATTCTTCTGCAGAAGAAATATTGTTTTCAATCATCCATTTTTTCATTTGAGCTACACAATCGAATTCTGCTTCCCAAGCCAAACGTTCTGCGTTTTTGTAACGCTCGTGAGAACCTGAAGTAGAATGTCCTTGTGGTTGTGTTAATTCGTTAACGTGAATTAAAACTGGCACATGTTCTGCTCTTGCAACTTCTGCTGCTTTTTGGTAGGTGTCAACTAAAGCTGGATAATCCCAACCTTTAACGCGGAAAATTTCGTAACCGTTATTTTCTTCGTCACGTTGTAAACCTTTTAATATTTCAGAAATATTTTCTTTTGTAGTTTGATATTTGGCATGAACTGAAATTCCGTATTCGTCATCCCAAACACTCATTACCATTGGAACTTGTAAAACTCCAGCAGCATTTATCGTTTCAAAAAATAAACCTTCAGAAGTTGAAGCATTACCAATTGTTCCCCAAGCTACTTCGTTTCCTTTTACTGAAAAGTTATTTTCAGTTGGAATTTCTGCAACATTTCTATATATTTTTGATGCTTGCGCCAAACCTAATAAACGTGGCATTTGCCCAGCAGTAGGAGAGATATCAGCACTTGAATTCTTTTGTTTGGTTAAGTTTTTCCAGTTTCCGTTTTCGTCTAAAGAATGTGTAGCAAAATGTCCACCCATTTGACGACCTGCACTCATTGGATCAAAATTTATGTCGGCATGACCGTATAAACCTGCAAAAAACTGAACGATTGACAATTCGCCAATAGCCATCATAAACGTTTGGTCACGGTAATATCCTGAACGGAAATCACCATTTTGAAAAGCTTTTGCTAGTGCCAATTGTGGCACTTCTTTACCATCACCAAAAATACCAAATTTAGCCTTTCCAGTAAGTACTTCTTTTCTTCCAAGAAGACTACATTCACGGCTAACAGATGCAATTTTAAAATCGGTTAAAACCTCTTTTTTGAAATCTTCGAAAGATAATGTTTCTACAGTTTTTGATTTGCTCATAATATTACAATGCTTTGATACAAATTTAAATATTTTATTGCAATATTTTCATTTGAAAGTGATTTTTATGAATAATGTATAATTTTATTGAGTTTTAAGTAAAAATAGTGCAGTAAATTTCTGAAATACTACATATTGTTTATCAATAATGTAAATTTATTGATAGCTAAAACCATCTTCTTGTAAACAAAGAGGTTAAAGTTTTTGGACTTAAAGTAATTATGAATCGAATTCTTTCTCCATAATTTTTATCGTTCAGTTCAAATCCGTTAGAAGAATAAACTGGGAAAAACAATTCAAAATAATCTTGAACTAAGTTTAAATGTACGCCACTATCATAAATGTATTTGGCATTAAATCCTTGATTTTTATAGGTTCCTGCATCGCCATATAATTCAATCCAATTCCAAAGGTTAAAACTGGCATTCACAGTGAAAATGTATTGATTCGCAAAACGTGTATCAAACATAGATTTAAAAGCGCCTTCCGCATTTACAAATTGACGACTAAATAAACCAGTACTTTCACTTCGACCAATTAAAGCATAATCGAATAAATAATCTGATGGTCTGTCAATACCAAAACTGAAAAAATTGTTTTTACTGTCGTTGTGCGTAAACATTCCAGCAAAAGCTCTTAAGTTAATGTATCGATTATTTTCGAAGAGTTTTCTGTACTGAATTTGTCCTGAAACTTTTCCAAAAGTACTTGAAACTTGTAAATCTGTTCCGTAAGAAAATTGTCTAATTAATTCACTATTTGCATAACCATAACGTAAATTAAATACGGAATAATTTTCTGTGTTTTTTGTAGTTACAAAGTTTGATTTTTCTCGGTTTACATATACTTGGCGAATGGTAATTCCTTCACCTTCATTTTTTCTGAAATTTGGATTTCTAATGCTGAAATTTATGCTTGGCGTAATTTTAGTGTAAAACGCATCAGGAGCATAATGTAAATGAGTTCCAGAAATTCCATAACGTGTATTATAGTGTGTGCTATTTCTGTTTTGGTCATTAATTCCAAAACCAGCACTTCCTGCAATTGTTCCAGTTTTTGTAGAAAAATTAGGCGTTACATCATAAGTAAAAGGCTTGTTGATAATCGATTTATTATTAAATTTCATTCCTAATAATAATCCGTCATATAAGTTGAATTCCGCTGTTGGCACAAAGAAAACCTGATTGTATTTGGCATCTTCAATGTCTTTGAAAAATGTAAAACGAATTTTTCTATTTCCTAAAAAGCGGTTTTTTAATTTGTAACTATTGTTGTTGTTATTAATTTCTGGAATTTCGTAGTTGTCATTCAAAACAAACTTTGTAATACTGTCGTTTTTTACTGAAAATTGAAACGTTTTAGTGTTGTTCTCAATCCAGTTTTTACTGACTAGTTTATTGTTGTTATAACCATAAATTGAAACTGGTACTTTTGCATCGCCCATATTTTTTATCGTAACTTGAATCGAATCATTTACTTTTTTAGCATCGGTGATTTTGTAATCAATGCTGTTTCGAGAATAAATTAATTCATCAAAAAACCAGTCTAATTTTTGACTTGAATTACTTTCTAATATATTTTTAAAATCTTTAGTATCAGTATTTTTATTTGAGTTTATTTCTACGAATTGTTTAATTGAATTTTCTATAATTTTATTTTCTAAATATTGATCTAGATAATGAAGTGAAAGTCCAGATTTGAATTTTCCAGCAATTTTTTCATTGAATTTTATTTGTGTGTTTTTATCCGTTCCAACAGGCTGATCGATATTTTTTCTCGCCATTAATAAATAATTATAAATGAACTGTTCTGAAAAATTCATGTTAATTATTTTGTATTTTTTTAAAATACCAAAACGTGATAATTTTCCAAAAGCTTTTTCATCTGGATAATTCTCATCAATGTATTTTTTAATATAATAATGCTGAATTCCTTCTAAAATCCAATGGTCTTTTCGGAAGTTGATTTTCAGATTTGCGGCTAAGTAATTGTTTAAATAGGTTTTTAAAAACTTCAATTCAAAAACAAAATCATCATTAAATGGTGAAATAAAAGAAGGTAATTCGTTTAAACCATAAAATGCTTCACGGTCATAATCTTCTTGAGAAACCATGATTTTTTCTTGATTTGAAGCGCCAATATTTTCGGCAACATAATCTGTTATCTTGTTAATTACTAATACCTTGTGATAAACAGGAACATCTTTGGTCTTTAAATTGGTAATTACGTTTATCTTTTTATTTTTAAATTCTTCATAACTGATGGTTTTCTCTAAAGCTATAAAAAAATTGGTACGAGAATTTCCACTTAATTGAGAAGAATTATTTATTGAATTGGTAACATCTAAATCTGTTGTTAAATACAAATTATCATGTTGAATGTCAACTTTGTAATTAGCTATTTCTGAAGTTAAATCGTCGCTATTTTCTTCACTTTGCGTTTCTGAATTGAAAGCAGCAAGCGTTAAAAAACAGTTTTTTAGTAATATTTTATTATCAGAGTATCCGAATTTTGTAAACTTAGTATTCGGTAAAGTGATTTGATAATTGATTTTTATAGTAGTGGTTTCTCCAATTTGTAGAGGTTTATCTAATTTTACTTTTAAAATATCAACTTGATTTTGATTTCTGTAGTGTAATAAAGGATTTGAAAATTCATTAGTAATTTCAAAAATTTGAGTTTCACCTCTTTCAGATTTTTTTGATAAATGAAAATTTCTATTGAATTCATCTGAAAATTTACTGGCTAAAGCCGATTTTTTGCTAGAAAAAGCATGGTTCCAATCGTTAAGTGCAATTTCATTTAAAACAGAATTGGAAGTGTTTTTTAGAGTGATTTCTTCAACCACTTCTATTTTCTTTCCGTTCTCCAATAATTTTGCATTAATTTTAATTTCATTCTGTGCAAATGAAACCATAGTTAACATAAAAAATAGGATTATTTTAATTTTTGTCATGTTTTTCTTTATTGCTCTCAATATTACTAAAAAAAAGGAAATATTCATAAGGTTTTAATATAATAATAACTAATTTTGTTACTCACCCCAAATATGATTTAATATGAAAGTAAGATTACTATATATAACGTTTTTTTTAACTTCTTGGTTTTCAAACGCTCAAGTTGTAATTAATGAAATAGATCCAGATACGCCTTCAACAGATCAAAAAGAATTCGTTGAATTAAAATCAACTACTCCTAATTTTTCCTTAGATGGTTATGTTTTGGTTTTTTATAACGCAACGAGTACTGCACCATATAGCGGAACATTGAGTGTCTATTCGATTGATTTAGATGGATATTATACAGATATTAATGGGAATTTTCTTGTTGGTAATTCTCAAGTTTTTCCATCTCCAGCATTAATTTTTCCCGATTCAAAATTAGAAAACGGACCTGATGGTGTGGCGCTTTATTTAGGAAACGAAAGTGACTTTCCAATTGGCACACCAGCAACATCAACAAATTTAGTTGATGCTTTGATTAATGTTTCAAATGATCCTGATCCTGTTGCTCTAATGACTGCATTGGGTGAAACCGTTTCATATAACGAAGCTATTAATGGCACAACTAATTCACCATTGCATTCGATTCAAAGAAAATCGGATGGTACATATGAAGTAAAAGCGCCAACTCCAAAAGCTAATAATGATGGAACTGGTATTCCAATTAACTATATTACAACCACATTTAATGCTCCAAGTTATACGGAAGGTCAACCTGTAAACATTACTTTTACAACATCTACACCCGTAACATCCAATACAAATTTTACAATTTCTTTAAATAATGTAAATTTTGACACTTCGGATTTTACATATGATACAGATAATTCTGTAACTATTAATTCTGGATCTACAACGGCTACAAAAACAATTAATCTTACGGATGATGCTTTAGAAGAAGGCGATGAAGAATTTGTATTAGTAATTTCATCATTGCCTCCAGATGTTGAAGTGAATAATAATTCAATTTTACGACGAGTTGCCGATACTGATTTTCAAGTCGCTAATTTCGGAACACCATTAAATCCAACATTTAATCAAGTTACAAGCACAGCTCCGGCTGGATATTACGCTTCTTTAGAAGGTTTATCTGGTGCAGCTTTGAAACAAGCTTTACAAGATATTATTGCAAATCCTTCAGAAGTGAGATTGCATAGTTATGCCGATATGTGGGATATTATTAGAGTTGCAGATACGAATCCATTAAATAGTGGTCAAATTTGGGATATGTATAGAGAAGAACCTATGTCGAAAATAGATCAACAACAAAGTAGTAGTATTGTTGGTAAATGGAACAGAGAACATATTTTTCCACAATCGAGAGGTGGTTTTGATGTGGCTTTAGGAGATTATGCTGATGGAATCAATATTTGGAATAGTACAAGTGCGGCTTCAACTATTGATGGTGTTTCAGACGCGCATCATATTAGAGCAGAAAATGGTCAAGAAAATTCATCAAGAAATAATAAAAATTACGGAATGGTAAATTCGGCTACAGTTTATGCAGGACCAGCTTTAACGCAAGGTTCTTGGCATGGTGATGTAGCAAGAGCTTGTTTTTATATGGCAGTTCGTTTTAATGGATTGAATGTTGTAAATGGAGATCCAAGTGAATATAATGGAGTAAATCCTTCTGGAAATATCGGCGATTTAGCTACTTTGTTAACTTGGAATGTTTCTGATAAAAGTGATGATTTTGAGATGAACAGAAATAATTATGTTCAAACTTGGCAACACAATAGAAATCCATTTATCGATTATCCTTTGTTAGCCGATTATATTTTCGGTGCTCAATTTGGTCAGCCTTGGTTTGCAACTTTAGCATCGGAATCTTTTGAAGTTTCTGAAGTTAAAGTGTTTCCAAATCCAGCTGCAGAACATATTTTTATTTCAGGTTTAAGAGGAACTTCAAAAGTGGAAATCTTCTCTGTTTCAGGTTCGAAAGTATTCGAAAAAACAATAAATGAAGACCAAATGATTCCAATTGATTTTGAAACGGGAATGTATTTTGTCAAAATTAGTAACGACGACAAACAAATTGTAAAAAAAATAATAGTGAAATAACGTAAAATTGTTTCATTATCAA
>JAZKHI010000034.1:0-2085 GCA_040385445.1 Bacteroidota bacterium
GGTTTAAATACTTAATTGCTATGTCAGCTACAGGTTCATTATGACTTAAATGCACTGCTAAACGTTCCGCTCTTCTGCAAACACATCGCGCAACATGACAATATGACACAGTTGTGTGTCCGCCTGGTAAGACAAAATGCGTCATTTGTGGCAATGCTTCTTCCATAGTATCGATTTCTTTTTCTAATAATTCAATATCACTTTCAAGAATACCAAGGTTTTGTAAACGTTTTTCGCCATTTTTCATGACTTCTTTTTCTGGTGGCGTCGCTAATATGGCTCCAACTGTGAATAATCGGTCTTGAATTTCAATTAAAACATCTTTATAATGTTGATCGAAATCTTGATCACGTATTAATCCTATATAAGAATTTAATTCATCAACCGTTCCGTAACTTTCAATTCGGATATGATCTTTTGGCACACGAGTTCCACCAAATAGGGCAGTAGTACCTTTATCACCAGTTTTAGTGTATACTTTCATTATTTGTTTTTATTTTTCTGAAGCGAAACCACAACTCCAAGTGTAATTGATAACGCAATAAATGCTAATGATAACCATTCTGGGAAAAACTCAGGGTAATGGTGTATTAATAACATCTTCACACCTACAAACGTTAAGATTGCAATCAAACTGTATTCGATATAATTGAATTTTTCAATCATATTCGCTAAAAAGAAATACATAGAACGTAATCCTAAAATCGCAAAAATGTTAGAACTGAATACTAAAAATGGATCAGATGTAATCGCTAAAATAGCAGGAACACTGTCTAAAGCGAAGATTACATCCATTACTTCAATTACGATTAAAGCAATAAATAAAGGAGTCACATATCTAGTTCCGTTTTTGATAAGAAAGAATTTTTGTCCTTCAATTTCGGTATGAACAGGAAATATTTTCCCGATAAGTTTATAAATTTTTGAGTCTTTTGGATCAAATTCTTCTTCTTCCTTTGTGAAAAGCATTTTCATGGCTGTGAAAATCAAGAAAGCTCCAAAAACATAAATAATCCATTCGAATTTATTAATAAGTGCAACCCCTAAGAATATCATTAAACCTCTAAATACAATAGCTCCAATGATTCCCCAGAATAAAACTCTATGTTGAAATTTTTGTGGAATCTTAAATGAAGCAAAAATAATAGCAATCACAAAAATATTATCTGCACTTAAAGAAAGCTCAATTAAATAACCAGTAATGTATTTTATGGAAGCTTCTGTTGGTTTTAGGTTGGTTGGATTTGCAATATGGTTACCACTATATAATAAGTATACCACTCCAGAAAAAATAAAAGAGAGCGTTACCCAAAGAATAGTCCATTTTGAGGCTTCTTTACTACTAATAACATGCGGGTTTTTGTTAAAAACACCTAAATCTAAGGCTAAAAAAATTGAAATAGCAACTAGAAAAATAATCCAAACAGTCATAATTATTGATTTTTAGCAAATATAAATTAAAATTCAGAATTTAGTAGCCTCGTTAAGCTTAAATATCCTACATAAAATTTATTTTGAAGTTGTTTTTTTTAAAATTGTCAATTTTTAGGAGTCTACCCTGTGTTTTTGGAATAAAACCAAATAAAAAACAATTTATTTTTTATTTACCCCTAAAAAAATAGGGGTAAATTTTTTTATTTGTGTTTTATTTGTATTTTTGTACCATAAAATTAAGGATATAATTTTTAAAACATAACTTTATGGCTACACTTCGTTTCCAAGCTTTAGACAAAGCTACTAGTAGAAAACCAGTTTCTTTTGAAGAAACGGCAAGAAAATCAGAAATTTTTGGTTCAAATGTCTTTGGTGACAAAGCAATGCGACAGTTTTTAACTCCAGATGCTTACAAAGCGGTTAAAAGTGCTATTGAACTAGGAACTAAAATCGATCGTAAAATTGCAGACTATGTAGCAATGGGAATGAAAGAGTGGGCTTTAACAAAAAATGTAACGCACTACACGCACTGGTTTCAACCATTAACTGGAACAACTGCTGAAAAACATGATGCTTTCTTTGAAACTTCAATGGATGGTTCTGATCCAGTTGAGAAGTTTGGTGGAAGTCAATTAGTACAACAAGAACCAG
>JAZKHI010000035.1:0-5279 GCA_040385445.1 Bacteroidota bacterium
AAGAATTAACTATCGATTTACCAGAAAGTTTATCAGGTAGAGCGGTTGAGTTTGTTACTTTGCGTAAAGGTGAAATGTTAAGCATGGAAACTAAAGGAGATCGTATGATTATAAAATTCAATATCCCATCTCGTGGAATTATTGGATTACGTAATCAATTACTTACTGCTACTGCTGGTGAGGCTATTATGGCACACCGTTTTATTGGATACGAACCTTACAAAGGTGAAATTTCTGGACGTAACAAAGGTTCATTAATTTCTATGGAAAAAGGAAAAGCTATTCCTTATTCTATTGATAAATTACAAGATAGAGGTAAATTCTTCGTTGAACCAAATGCTGAAATTTACGAAGGTCAGGTTATTGGTGAAAACTCTCGTGGAGATGATATGTGTGTAAACGTAACGAAAGAGAAAAAACAATCTAACGTTCGTTCATCTGGAAATGATGAAAAAGCTAGAATTATTCCTCCGGTTATTTTCTCATTAGAGGAAGCATTAGAATATATTCAAAAAGATGAATATGTTGAGTGTACACCAAAATCTATTCGTTTAAGAAAAATTTACTTAACGGAAACAGATAGAAAACGTTTTAAAATCTAATTAGATTTTTTATAAATATTCTAAACCACGAATTTCATTTGATTTTCGTGGTTTTTTTATTTTATTTCACCGCAGATTCGCAGATTATTTACATAGATAAAAAAAATCTGCAAATTTGCGGTAAAAAATATTAATTTGTAAGAATTTGTACATTCAATCTTTAAAAACCCTAACTTTGTTAGTTTAAAACCTAAAGCCATGGAAATTAAATTAAAAAACGGAATAGATAGATTAGAGTTTGGAATGACTCCGAAATATGTAGAAGCATTATGCGGAAAGCCAAATAAAACGTTTGCAGACGATGAAAACAATACGATTTATGTGTACAACAAAGAGCGTATGAAGTTGACGTTTTATGTAGAGGAAGATATGAAATTAGGCTACATCACCACTACAAATCCGGATATTAAATTGTTTGGTTCAACTATTGTTAACAAGCCTTGGGATTTGGTGAATGGCGATTTAGCGTTGAATAAAATCACCAAATTTGAAAAGGATTCAGAAGAAGGAATTGATATTTATTTTAACGAAGACAATTGGTTGTTTTTCCATGTGGATTATGACGAAGTGGTTGAGGTTGAAATTGGAGCTATCATCAACGATAATGATGAATTTGAATGGAAGTTTAGAGGATAAAACATAAAAAAAAAGGCAAACATCTAATTTAGAGTTTTGCCTTTTTTTATTCCAATTCAGAATTATTTCAATTTAAACTTTTCTTTTAAAAATTTCACCGCCATAGCATTGGCTTCGGTTGCGGCTTTTTCATCAAATTTTGCATTACTCGGATTTGCAAAAGCGTGAGCCGCTTCAAAGATTTTATAGTTTAAGGATTTATTGGCCGTTTTCATATTGGTTGCAAATTCTTCTATAATTTTTTTAGAAATCCATTCTTCTGTCGCGAATAAACCTAAAACCTCACAATTTAAAGTTTTTAATTTTTCCACATCCTTCACCGGCATTCCGTAATACATTACCGAACCAACCGCTTGTTTTTTAGATAAAATTGCCGACTTTAAAGACCATGCACCACCAAAACACCAACCAATACTGGCTATTTTTGCTTTTTTGCCTGAATAAGCTAAAGCACCATTAACAATATTTTCTAAGCGGTTTTCAGTCGCACTTTGCATGTACTTCGCAGCGTCTTCGCGAGAGGTTGCGACTTTTCCATCATACATATCAATAGCTAAAACATTTACATTTCCACCCATTTCATTGTATAAAATATCCGATTGTTTCTTTATGTATTCGTTCAATCCCCACCATTCTTGGTAAACGAAAAGCCATTTGTTCGATTTTGTTTTCGACTTAATTAAGTAGCCGTTACCATTAATAGTATCAGTAGTTTTAAAAGTGATCATTTCTCCACCAATTAAAGAATTATGAGTGTATTGAAGTGGGATTTGATGTGAAGCAATAAAATTTTCATCTGTTGTGAATTCTACCATATTTCCTTCATTAGAAGCAAATGCCAATTGGCAACAACTTTGCGAATAAGAAAGAGACATGGTTAATACAACCAATAATGTTAAGATAATTTTTTTCATTTTGAGTTGATTTTTATAATTATACTTCCAAATTTACACATAAAAAAACACGCTCAAGGCGTGTTTTATATTTTTTAACTATTGTTGTATGGTTTTCTTTTGTGAAGCGTAAATGAAATAGAATCCAAGAATGATAAAAGGAATACTTAACCATTGTCCGGTTGATAAGGCGTTGAACATTGTGTATTCTTCAAAGCCACCTTGACTATCTTTTACAAATTCTACAAAGAATCGAACCGACCAAAGCAATACTAAAAATGTTCCGAATATTAATCCTGGTTTGTTTCTCGCATCTGTTCTCCAATACATATAAAACAAGATCAAGAAAACCGGAATGTATAATAATGCTTCAAATAATTGAGCTGGATATCGGTATGGAATTTTTTCTAAAATTTCCTTAAACTGAACATCTTTTGCAATCGCATTGTATGCTTGCGTTCCGTCTGGAATATTTGTTAATTGAGAAGCCAATTGTGGTGGTAAATTATCTTCACCTTTGACAAACTTCATAGCCATAAAGCTATCTTTTGAAGTCACTTTTCCGAAAATTTCAGAATTCATAAAGTTTCCTAAACGAATGAAAATCGCACCAGAAGCAACTGGAATTACAATTCTATCTAGAATCCATAATAACGGACGTTGTAAAACTTTTGTTTTGATGTAATACATCGTGATGATGATGGCAATTGCCGCACCATGACTTGCTAATCCACTAAAACCTGTAAAATGGAATTCTGGTTTTGTGCTAAACGGTAATAAAACACTTAAAGGATCTTGTGTGAATAATTCAGGTTGGTAAAAAATCACATGACCTAAACGCGCACCAATCATTGTGGCAACAATCGTGTAAACGAATAAATTATCTAATTTCTCAATCGATTCATTTTCTCTTTTAAAGATAAATTTTGTGATGTACCAGCCCAGTGCAAAAGCCACAACCCATGTTAAACTGTAAAAACGAATCATGAAAAAACCTAAATCGATGCCTTCTATTGGATTCCAAATCATATTTTCTATTTGTGTTTTATTTTTTAAATGCCCTTCGACTCCGCTCAGGGTGACTTTTTACTTTTTACTTGGCTCTTTTTACTTGACACTTTTCTAAGGAACCGGGTCGTAACCACTTCTTCCCCAAGGATGACAGCTTGTTATTCTTTTTATAGCGAGCCAACTTCCTTTTATTATGCCATGTTTTTCTAATGCTTCTTTGCTATAACTAGAACAAGTAGGTTCAAACCGACAAGTTGCTGGAGTTAAAGGCGAAATTACGATTTGGTAAAACCGAATAATTACGATGAACGGAAAAATTAAAATCTTCTTCATGATTTCTCAATATCACTTTTATCTTTTTACTTTTTCCTTGGCTCTTTTATAGAGTAAAACTCGTTCCTTCTTTTCCGTCTTTCAACTGAATATCTAAAACGGCCAATTTATCTCTTATTTCATCAGATAAAGCCCAGTTTTTATTCGCTCTAGCTTCCATTCTCATTTCGATAAGCATTTCAATAACACTTCCTAATTTATTGTTATTGCCTTCTGATTTTTTATTCGTTAATCCTAAAACATCAAAAACAAAAATGTCTAAAGTTGCTTTTAATTCTGCTAAATCTTCCGCAGTAATACTTTCTTTTTTGTCATTCAATACATTGATAATTCTAACTGCTTCAAATAATTGAGCCATTAAAATAGTTGTATTGAAATCGTCATTCATCGCATCATAACATCCTTTTTTCCAAGATGCAATATCAACTGATGAAGTCGTGCTAGTTTCAATTTTTGATAAAACATCCATAGCTTCCATCAAACGATTGTAGCCTTTTTCACTGGCAACCATTGCTTCGTTAGAAATATCTAAAACACCACGATAATGCGCTTGCATAAAACAAAAACGCACTACACTAGGATCAAAAGCTTTTTCGAAGAAATCATTTTTACCATCTAATAATTCCATTGGTAAAATATAATTTCCAGTACTTTTACTCATGCGTAAACCATTCATGGTAAGCATGTTGGTGTGCATCCAATAGTTTACTGGTTTGTGTCCGTTACAAGCTGTTCCCTGTGCGATTTCACATTCGTGATGTGGGAATTTTAAATCTAAACCACCACCATGAATGTCGAAAGTTTCCCCTAAATATTTCGTACTCATGGCTGTACATTCTAAATGCCAACCCGGAAATCCTGCTCCCCAAGGAGAATTCCAACGCATAATATGAGCTGGAGAAGCATTTTTCCAAAGTGCAAAATCTTGTGGGTTTTTCTTTTCCGATTGTCCGTCTAAATCTCTTGTATTGGCTAATAAATCTTCAATATTTCTATTGTTTAATTCGCCGTAATTTAAACCACGTTTGTTATATTCTAACACATCAAAATAAACGGAACCCTGACTTTCATAAGCAAAACCAGTTTCAATTAATTTTTGAGTTAATTCAATTTGTTCTAAAATATGACCCGTAGCCGTTGGTTCAATAGTAGGAGGTAGGAAGTTGAAAGTTTCTAAAACTCTATGAAAATCGACAGTATATTTCTGTACAATTTCCATCGGTTCTAATTTTTCTAAACGCGATTGTTTAACAAATCTGTCATTTTCTACATCACCATCATCCGTTAAATGCCCAGCATCCGTAATGTTTCGTACATATCTAACTTTGTAACCTAAATGCAATAAATAACGATAAATCATGTCAAAACTCATAAAAGTTCTCACATTTCCTAAATGCACATTGCTGTAAACCGTTGGTCCACAAACATACATACCAATTTGACCTTCGTGAATCGTTTTAAAATTTTCTTTTTTTCCCGATAAAGAATTATACACTTGAAGTGGATTGGTTTGGTAAAGTGACATTTTACTTAATTTATTGTTGCTTAATTTTTTATTTTTTCTTGAAGCTATTCCTGCTTTTCATTGCAATCTTTTTATTTGCTGGTTTCGGCAACCATCAAATAAAAAGGATTTTCATTTCAATCAGGGCTAGAAATTAAAATTTCGTATCTAATTTAATATAGTCTAAGAATTCTCTTTTTACTTTTTCCTCTTTGAATTTTCCGCCAAATTCAGAAGTAACTGTGCTACTTTCAATGTCTTTAATTCCACGAGAATTCACACACATGTGTTTTGCATCAA
>JAZKHI010000036.1:0-5471 GCA_040385445.1 Bacteroidota bacterium
AATCCTGCTTTGTATTTGTATTTTAAAATTTTCTTTACAGAATGTGCTAATCTTTCTTCAGTAAATAATTTATCTGCAAAAGCTTGCTTGAATTTCTCAATCGCGGTTGGCACATTTTCTGCAAAAAGCAATACATCATTTCCAGCTAAAAATGCAGCTAAATCAATATCTCCAGGTTGTTTGAAGTTACTTGCGCCTTTCATATTTAAGGCATCCGTAAAAATTAATCCTTCAAATTTTAATTGATTTTTTAAAATATCTGTTACTACTTTCTCCGATAATGAAGAGGGATAATTTTCACGAGGTTCGATACTTGGCACATTTAAATGCGCGACCATCACACTCGCTAAACCATTCTTAATCAATTCTCTATACGGATATAATTCTACTTCTTCAATTCGTTCTCTAGAAAAATCAATAGTTGGTAATGCATGATGTGAATCTGTTGAAGTATCTCCATGACCTGGAAAATGCTTCGCTGTAGCGAAAACACCATAATTTTGTAAGCCACGCATATAAGCTAACGCTTTTTCAGCTACATTTTCTTTCGTTTCACCAAAAGAACGATTTCCGATAATAGGGTTTTTTGGATTCGTATTAATATCAACTACTGGTCCGAAAGTAAAATGAATTCCCAATCTTTTCGATTGATCAGCCATTTGCATTCCCATTTTTTCAATTAAAGAATTGTCTTTGATGGCACCAAGAGTCATGTTCCAAGGATACGCATGAGTAGAATCCATTCGCATACTTAAACCCCATTCGGCATCGATACCAATAAGCATTGGGATTTTCGATTTTGCTTGAAAACGGTTAGTTAATTTTGCTTGACGATTTGGTCCGCCTTGAAAAAAGATTAATCCTCCAATTTTATATTTGGTAATTAATTTATCTAAATCTTGTGCGTGATCTTCTTTTTTGTTAGAATAAGCAGCAATCATAAATAATTGTCCTACTTTTTCATCAAAAGAAAGAGAATTATACGTGCTATCTACCCATTTTTCTTGGGTTTGAGTATTAATTTTATTTTGTGAAAAACCTAAAGTTGAAAGAAATAAGGTTATATATATATAGTGTTTCATGAATCGTAAATAAATAAAAAAACCATCAGAATTTCTATTTTCTGATGATTTTCAAAGTTAGTTATTTTTTTTTAGAAAAATCTACTGTGCCAACTTTCTTCTGCTGGAACTTCCCAAAATTCTTCCAATTCTCCTTTCGTATTAATCAAATTATTAAAAACAATAGTTTTTGACGTTACTGCTTTTTCTTTTGCCATTTTTTTGAAATCGATAAGCGTTTTGTGCGCGATATGTTCTCCTATTTTATAGGTCACATTCATTTTATCTAACAATTCGATTTGAAATTCTTGTTCTAATTGTTGAATAAAATGTACCGATGCATCGATGGAACAACCAGTAGCTTGTTGCACTTCCTGATTGACAGCAAAAATAATGAAACGGTTATATTTTAAAAGGAACGAAGCTTCTAAACTTGTGCCGTGAGCAGCCCAATTTTCAACAAATTCTTGACATTTTGCATCAATAGCTGTTACTTCATCGTCAGATAATTTTCTGTTCGATTGGTAAATCCAAATTTTAGATTCTTCTGGTAAATTTTCGAATGGTATGTACATTTTTATAAATCTTGAGCATTTGCAATCAATTCCGCAATATCCATTACTTGAACTGAAGCTTCTTTTTCTTTATTTTTAATTCCGTCAGTTAACATCGTATTACAAAACGGGCAACCTGCGGCAATAATTTCTGGTTGGGTTTCTAATGCATCTTCTGTTCTTTCCACATTAATGTCTTTGTTCCCTTTTTCTGGTTCTTTAAACATTTGCGCTCCACCAGCACCACAACATAATCCGTTCGCACGAGAACGTTTCATCTCCACTAACTCAGCATCTAATTTTTGAATTAATTCTCTTGGCGCTTCGTACACATTATTTGCACGACCTAAATAACATGGATCATGGAAAGTAATACGTTTTCCTTTGAATTGTCCGCCTTCAATCGTTAGTCGACCTGAATCTAATAATGATTTCAGAAATTCTGTATGATGAACCACTTCATATTTTCCACCTAATTCTGGATACTCATTTTTTATGGTATTGAAACAGTGCGGACAAGCCGTTACGATTTTTTTTACTTCATATGCATTCATGACTTCAATATTCATCATGGCTTGCATTTGAAATAAAAATTCGTTTCCAGCTCTTTTTGCAGGATCACCAGTACAACTTTCTTCCGTACCTAAAACAGCAAAAGGAACTTTGGCTTTGTTTAATATTCTAACAAATGCTTTTGTAATTTTTTTTGCTCTATCATCAAAACTACCTGAACAACCTACCCAAAACAAAACTTCTGGTGTTTGTCCTTGTGCCATCATTTCGGCCATTGTTGGTACTACTAAATTTTCTGACATATTATTTTATGTTTGTTCTATTATTTAAGCTGAATTTATTTCAGTTTCTTAATGAATTAATCGTTTAATTCATCATTATATTCATCATCAAAAACTTGGATTTTCACATCTTTTTCAATCAAATCTGTAAACTTCCCATTAAATCTTGTTGCTTTAACCAAATGATTGTCAATCCAATGGTAATTTCCTCCTCGAGGTTTTCCCATAACCATTCCGTGAAATTTAAAACCGTGATCATTAAGCCATTTTTCAGTAACTTCTCTATGTGCTTCTGTACGAGAAGTAAAAAAGAAAATTACATGACCTTCATCATACCATTTATTCAAAGTTTCTAATGCATCTGGATAAACTTTTGCCGTAGCCATTCTTTCCGGTTCTTCATTCGGAATATCATCGCAAATAGTTCCGTCAATATCAATCAGGTAATTTTTAATTCCTTCAGGTAATATTGGACTTAAGTGTTCACCATTTACGGTTAATTCTTGTAATTTCCCTTCGATTTCTTCTTTTTTCATGCTTGGTAGTTGTTGTTGTATTGTGTAGTTATTTTATGCTTCGTTTCTCCAGTTTAATCTGTCTTGTTGGTTGTATTGCCATGGTGCACCGTTATTTTCGATGTTTGTCATAACTGCGTTTAATTCCATTGGCGCCGCACTTTGTTCCATTACTAAATAACGTCTCATATCCATGATAATAGATAAAGGACTAATATTGATTGGACATTCTTCCACACAAGCGTTACAAGATGTACACGCCCAAAGTTCTTCTGGAGTAATGTAATCATTTAATAAAGATTTGTTGTCTGGAACAAAAATACCATTATTGGCATCCATGTTTTTTCCAACTTCCTCTAATCTGTCACGCGTATCCATCATAATTTTACGAGGCGATAATTTCTTACCAGTAATATTTGCTGGACAAGATGAAGTACAACGACCACATTCTGTACACGTGTAAGCATTTAATAATTGTACCCAATTTAAATCTTGAACATCTGAAGCTCCGAATTTAGCTGGAACTGCGTCTGGATTAGCTGGCGCTGCAAATGGATCGGCATTTGGGTCCATCATTAATTTTACTTCATTCGTAACACTTTCTAAATTATCGAATTGTCCTTTTGGATTTAAATCTGCAAAGAAAGTATTCGGGAAAGCTAATATAATATGTAAGTGTTTAGAGAAATATAAATAGTTTAAGAAAGCAATTACCATTAACAAATGTCCCCACCATCCTACTCTTTCTAAAATATGTAAAGCACCTTCACTCATTCCGCCAAATAAAGCAGGCCCTAAATGTTGAGAAACTGCAAAATTGAATGAACCTGTTCCTTCAAAATGTGATTTTCCTAAAGAATATAAAACTTCATCTGTTCCATTCATGGTGAAAATACATGTTACTAAAACAATTTCCATGATTAAGATTAAGTTCGCATCTTTCTTTGGCCAACCTAATAATTCAGCCATATTTAATCGTGGTAATTTTAAAAGGTTTCTTCTTAATAAGAACGCAACAGTAGCTACTAATGCTAACAATGAAAGGATTTCTATAAAACTGATTAGAAAAGTATAAAATCCACCTAAACTTTCTTTAAAGAAACGGTGAGTTCCAAAAAAACCATCGATAATGATTTCTAATAACTCAATTTGAGTAATTACAAATGCAGCATATAATGCAAAGTGAAGAATTGCAGGAATTGGTCTGGTGAACATTTTTTTCTGCCCCAAAGCAATTAATGCCATGTTTTTCCA
Source organism: Bacteroidota bacterium (assembly GCA_040385445.1). GTDB lineage: Bacteria > Bacteroidota > Bacteroidia > Flavobacteriales > Flavobacteriaceae > Flavobacterium. Next base: position 4,179 of record JAZKHI010000036.1, read on the forward strand.
ACGTGCTCCAGAATTATCAGTTCTGTTTACGTCTTGTCCTAATTTAATATTTCGTATTATTTTTTTAACATTTTTCACAAAAAAGCCAACGCCTACGATTAGGACAATTGCAAAAATAATATTTGGTAAAAAACTCATAGGTTTTAGTTTTTAGGTTGTTCTTCTTTAAATGGTTCAGTAGCTGGTGCGACGTATGGTTTGTTTTTCTTTCCAAAAACAGACACATTTACATAGCGTGTAGGATTTAATCGTAAATCTTGTAATAGTAATTCTAATTCTTTAGACGTTTTGGTTAAATTAGTATACATCGCATCGTCGTTTAATAATTTTCCCATAGAACCTTTTCCTTGCTCTAAGTTAGTCATTATTCCGTTTACATTAGTCAATGTGGCTTCTAATTTTTTAACTGTTGCTGCTAAATCGGCTTTCTCTAAAGAACTTGTCATATTATTAATATTACCAGATGCACTTTCAAAATTTGATAAAGTGGTATTTAATTTCGATTTATTATCAGCTAAAATTCCGTTAATGCTTTTTGAAGTTTGACTAAATTCTGACATTGTGACTTCCAAAGAAGCAATTGCAGATTTTAATTTTTGTTGAGTCGTGGCGTCTAAAGTAGCGTTTAAATTGCTAATTAATTTATTAGCATTTTCTAAAAGTGCCTCTACTTTATCTTTTACTGGACCAATTTCTCTAGCTAATTTATCTGTTAACCCTAAAGTATTTGATGCTTTTAATGTATCACCAGATTCAGTAATATTTTTATCTGAAAAGTTATTAATGATTGCAATTTCTCTTCCGCCCATTACACCCATTCCTTGAATTTCAGCTACACTTGACTTAGCAATTTTTGCTTCATCATTAGTAATAACCATTTCAATTTTCATTTTTCCGTCAGGAAGTATTTCGATTTTGTTTATTTTTCCAATAACCAATCCATTCATTGTAACTGGAGAAGATGGAACTAAGCCTGCAACATTATCATAAAACACGTATAATTTATTGCTATTGTCAAATAAATTTTTCCCTTTAAGGAAGCTAAAACCCCAGTAAAATAATACTATGGATAATATAACTAAAACGGCAACTTTAATTTCTCTAGTAATTTTCATATATGTGAAATATATTTATATGTAATCACCTATTAATTTCTTAATGTTTACCTAAATAAACTAATCTCAATTTAATATGAGATGGTGATTTCAAAATATCTTTGATTAAAAAAACAAAAATAACAATATTTATTTGATTGCCTCGCTTAATTTAATTTTTTTACCATTTTTTATAGGC
>JAZKHI010000037.1:0-2479 GCA_040385445.1 Bacteroidota bacterium
TGTTTTGGTTATCGGCTTTAAATAAATATTGATAAAATGCAACAGCTCCAGAAATAATAACTGAAAGTAGTATTAAAAGAATGGTGCTTGTTGTCATATATTTTGTTTTTAGTATTCAGTCTCAGTTAATAGTCTCAGTATAATCTGATAACTAAAAACTGAGACTGCAGACTTTTTAAGTTAACATTCCTCCGTCAACGTTAATCACTTGTCCAGTTACATAAGCACTCATATCAGAACTTAAGAAAACACAAACATTTGCAACATCTTCTGGTGAACCACCACGTTTTAATGGAATAGATTCTCTCCAACCTTTCACTACATCTTCGTTTAATTTTGCAGTCATTTCTGTTTCGATAAAACCTGGAGCAATTGCGTTACAACGAATATTACGAGAACCTAATTCTAATGCAACAGATTTAGTAAAACCAATCATACCCGCTTTTGAAGCGGCGTAATTTGCTTGACCCGCATTTCCTTTCACTCCAACAACAGAACTCATGTTTACGATAGAACCTTTACGGTTTTTAAGCATGATTTTTTGAACTGCTTTTGTCATGTTAAATACCGATTTTAAATTGATATTCATTACTGCATCATAATCTTCTTCAGACATACGCATTAATAAATTATCTTTTGTAATACCAGCATTGTTGATTAAAATATCAATATTACCAAAATCAGCCATTACATCATCCACTAATTTATGAGCTTCGTTAAAATCTGCAGCGTTTGATTTATATCCTTTAGATTTAATCCCTAAAGCGTTTAATTCATTTTCTAAAGCTAATGCTGATTCTGCTGATGAACTATAAGTAAATGCAACATTTGCACCATTTTGAGCAAAAACTTTTGCAATTCCACTACCAATTCCTCTACTAGCACCAGTAATAATGGCTACTTTACCTTCTAATAATTTCATTTAATATCGTTTTAAATTTAAATTTCTAATAAAAGTCAAATATAATAATAATTTAAAGTAATAAAAAACATCTTTTTAGATTAAACCTTCTTGTTTTTCAATAGTCTAAAACTTAACTAACTAAATTTACTATTATGAAACTACCCCAAATTTTACAATTCTGTGCAATTGTACTATCATTATCCTCGTGTAATGATAATGATGAAGAAAATTACACACCTATCACAGCATCTTATCCAGCCGTTGAAGCAGAATTTGGAAGTTCAGTCGATTTAAATAATTTATCTAATTACGCGAATCAAAGTGTTCCTAATTACATCACCAAAGACAATAGCGGTTTGAATTCAATTTCTAACAAAGGAGCCACTTTAGGAAGAGTATTATTTTACGATAAAAAAATGTCGGCAAACAATACGGTTTCATGTTCAAGTTGTCACAAACAAGAAGTTGCTTTTGGAGACAATTTAGTTGCTAGTACTGGAGTAAATGGTACAACTGGAAGACATTCGATGCGACTAATTAATACTCGATTTGCTACAGAATCAAAATTCTTTTGGGATGAAAGAGCGGCGACTTTAGAAATTCAAACCACAATGCCAATTAAAGATCATGGAGAAATGGGTTTTAGTGGCGCTAACGGTGATTTATCTTTTAATGATTTGATTACCAAGTTAAGCGCAATTGATTATTATAAAGAATTATTCAAATTTGTGTATGGTTCGGAAGAAATTACAGAAACTAAAATACAATTTGCTTTAGCTCAATTTATTAGAAGTATTCAATCTTTTGATTCGAAATACGATACTGGAAGAGCTGGCGCTCCAAATGATGGTGCTCCATTTACGAATTTCTCAGCTCAAGAAAATCAAGGAAAGAATTTATTTTTAGCTCCACCAACTTTTAATGCATCTGGAGTACGAACTGGTGGCGGAATTGGTTGTGCAGGTTGCCATAGAGCTCCAGAATTTGACATAGACCCAAATACAGGAAATAATGGAATTATTGGAACAATTGCTGGTGTTGGAATTGATATTACCAATACCAGAGCACCTTCTTTACGAGATTTAGTGAAAGTTGACGGAACGGTTAATGGACAAATGATGCATACAGGTGTAATTACTTCGCTACAAGCGGCAATTGGACATTATGGAACAATTACTATTGCTCCTGGAAATACGAACTTAGATCCAAGGTTAACTCCAGGTGGAATTGGACAACAATTGAATTTAACGGCAGCTGAAGTCAATTCGGTGATTGCATTCTTAAGAACACTTTCTGGAACCGATGTTTACACCAATACCAAATGGTCTGATCCTTTTAATTAAAAACAAAAAATCCCGTTCTGAAATCAGAACGGGATTTTTTTAATTTATATCTTTTCTTAGAAAGCTACATTCCATTTTGGAAGTGTACCATTTTCAGTTAAATAACTTTGTAAAACTGTAGCTTCAACGAATGTTGGAATACCTTTTACTTTTTCTGTAAAAGTTTCATACCAAACTACTTCTAAAGATTCAATTTCTTCTTTTTTCATTTGTGCTGGCCAAGAATATTTTC
>JAZKHI010000038.1:0-98049 GCA_040385445.1 Bacteroidota bacterium
TTTGGAAATTTTCCATCATGTTCAAACGGTAATTCTGCGTTTTATTCGAGTGCACCGTTCCAAACTGACCAGGGAAATCTTCTTCTAAATGTTCCAATAAGAAATCGGCCATTCTTTTACTATTCACAAATAACAAAATTCGGCTATAGGATTCGTCTGCTAATAAATGTTTCAGTAAATTAACTTTCGTTAAAAAGTTAGGTACTACATAAGCACGTTGTTCAATTTGCTCAAGCGGAGTTCCACTTGGCGCTAAAGAAACTTCTTCAGGAAATTCGAAAAATTCATCTAGTAAATCATCTACTTCTTCCGTCATGGTTGCCGAAAACAAAATATTTTGTCTTTTCGAACGCATCATCGATAAAATAGAAGTCAACTGAACTCTAAATCCTAAATTTAAAATTTCATCGAACTCATCAATAACTAATTTCTGTAAATCGTCAAATCGTAATACATTATCTAAAGCTAAATCCATGATTCTACCAGGTGTTCCCACCACGATATCAATCCCAGAATAAATGTCTTTTTTTTGCGTATTTATATTTACACCACCATATACCGCAAGCGAACGAACGCTCATATATTTGGTCAATTTTTCAATTTCTTCGTGTACTTGAACAACTAATTCACGAGTTGGCACTAAAATTAGCACTCTCGGAATATCAGTATGAACAAATTTCCATTGTTTTAAAATCGGTAACAAATAGGCAAACGTTTTACCCGTTCCTGTTTGAGCAATTCCCATGACATCTCTACCAGACATGACGATTGGGAAAGCTTTTGCTTGTATTGGAGTTGGAGTAGTAAAACCTAAATCGTCTATAGCTTTTTTAAGCGAAATTGGAAGATTAAGTTGTTCGAATGTAACCATTTGTATGAAAATTTATGCAAAGATAGTCATTGAGACCTTGTGAAGCAACCTTTTAGGTGGTTAGTTGGTTTTTGTAGTTTCAGGTTTCAAGTTTCAAGTTGAAATTTGTTGCTTATTTTGTAGTTGAATTTTATTTTTGAAAACGTACTTTTGTCTTTTTACTTTTTACTTGGCTCTTAATAAGAATGAAACACGAAATAATCATAACACAAGACGGCTCGTCGTCCATATATATTCCGGAATTGGATGAAACGTATCATTCTAAATTTGGTGCGATTCAGGAAGCAAAACACGTTTTTATTAAGAATGGATTAGATTTATTTGCCGATGGTTCTGAAATTTCCATTTTAGAAATTGGTTTCGGAACTGGTTTAAATGCTTTAATTACGATGTTGGAAGCTGAAAATCGTAATTTGAAAATCAATTATGTTGGAGTAGAAGCGTATCCAATTGCTTTAGATGAAATTGCACAATTGAATTATGTAGAGCAATTAGAAGCACCAGAAAAAAATGCCGAATTTGAGAAAATGCATGCTTCAAATTGGGAAGAAGAAATTGTGATTACTCCGAATTTTACTTTAACGAAAAGAAAACAGTCATTTGCAGATATTACCGATGAAAGTGTCTTTGATTTAATTTATTTTGATGCTTTCGGATTTACCGTTCAACCGGAATTATGGAACGAAACTATCTTCGAGATCATGTACAAATCGTTAAAAAATGTAGGAATTTTAACCACTTACGCCTGCAGAACGTCTATAAAAAAGGCGATGCAACATGCTGGTTTTCAAACTTTAAAGTTGCCAGGGGCACCTGGTAAAAGGGAAATGTTAAGAGCTTTGAGAAATTCTTAAAACTTTAACTAAAATAATAAAATAAAAAGATTGTTTGTGTCGTTATATTTAGTAAATTTACAATTATGAGTTAACGGTTGTTCAACTTAAAAAATTAAAATAATGGGAAGACAGATTTTAGTATATACCAAATCTATTTTAGAACGTGTAAGTTTTGACGTAGTGCTATTTTGTAAAGAGCTTGAAAAAGCTACAAGGGTTTTATTACCTTTTGAACTAGATGAACTAAGAGAATGGTTACTTAGTTTCACAGAGGAAAAACCAGAATTAAGGCAGTGCATAATTTACATAGAAAACTAAAAGGAAAAATCCCATTTTAATTAATTAAAATGGGATTTTTTTATAAAATTTATTTTTATTCTTTAATAAATTTAAATGTATTTCCATCTTTTAAACTTAATAAATAGATTCCAGTATTAAGTTTAGAAATATTAATTCTTTCACCTGAAATTGTTTTTCCAGAAAGGGCTAATTTTCCATCAACTCCATAAATTGTATAATTCGTTTCAATTTCTAAATTTGAAACTTCTAAATAATCTGAAGTTGGATTTGGAGAAATTGCAATTTGCTTTGAATTAAAACTATTATCTTCAATTCCTAAAGTACTTAAATCTGCTTTATATAAAAGATAAGTAATATTTACACCATCAAAATAGTCTCCTAAAGCATAAATTGTATTTCCAGAATCAAAATCCATTTCGTTTACATAAGCATTATTTGGTCCGAAAGTAAAACCAGTAACAACTAACTCTGGAGATGGAGTTGGTAAAGTTAAATCAAGTCTAGTAATTTTTCCTGGAGTCCCATCATGGTTTAAATACAAATAATTGCCTTTTATAATTCCGTTGTATGGCGCATCATTAACAGCGTCTGTATAAAACAATGTTGGAGTAGATGGAGTTCCTGAAGTTACATCTAATTTGTAAATCTTTGTAGAGAGAGCACCTCCCGGCCATTCGATTAAATACAAGAAATTGTCTTTAAATTCAAAATCATCAAGACTATAAAAATTGTTGTATAAAACAGTTTTTGTTGGTGCTCCAGCTAAATTGATTAAAGTAATTTCCATATGATCTAAATCTCCCATACCATCTAAATAAGCTTCAGTAAGGTAAACGTTTGTTCCGTTAGTTTCTATTTCTACTGGATACATTAAACCTGTAAATAAATCACTTACAGTTGGAGTAGGAAGCGTGGCGTCAATTTTTGAAAGTTTTCCAGTTGAAGGTGCTAAACCTGCATTGGCTAATTGCAAGAAATAAAGTTCATTTCCAACAAAAGACAATCCAGTTGGATTACTTAAACCAGTAACAACGTCAACAGCTAATGAATTAGTAACTGCAAGATTAACTTTAACAATTTTTCCTGCACTAGGAATAGTAAAGTACATTTCGTTGTTGTAAAACGCCATATCTCCTTCGCCATCATATTGGGCGCCGTTGGCTAAATTATTGTGCTGTAAAGTAGCAGAAACTTGAGCATAACTACAAATTGTACTTGTTAATAATGCTAAAAATAGAGTAATTTTTGTTTTCATAGATTTACGTGTATAATTAGATTGATTTTTAATATTCTTGGTTATTATATTGATATTCTGAAAATCATTTATGTTTTGAATACTTTTTATGTAAAAGGGTGTTTTTTGTAGGAATTCTGTTTAAAAAGCAAATATATAAATTATTATTTGTTAAAATAAAAAATTAACAAAGTGATAAATATTGTTTATTAAGAAATTAAAATAGTTATCCCCAGTTTTTCTTTTCTAAAACATTTGTTTTGTGATTTGAAATCTCATTTGTCATTTCTTTAATGAATCTGTCTAATGAATTTACAGAATCTTTCATATAAGCGGTTATCTTTTGAAGATCTTCAGCGCTGATAGAATCTTCTTCTAGAAGGCTTGAAATACCAATAATATTAGCAACCGGTTGTCTGACTTTATGCGAAAGAGTAAATAGAACATCTTCCAAATGGTTGATGTTTTGTTGCCAATTTGTAATATCCGTGACAGAAGCAATTTTTTTGAGTGGTTTTCCAGCATTATCGCGAATAATAAATGCTCTTTCGGCAAAATAATGAATGTTATTATTTCGATCTAAAAATCGATATTCACCTGACCAATATGATTCATTACCTTCTAAAAATTGTGTAATATTTTTTTGAGTTTCAACGATATCTTCCGGATGAATAAGTTGTGTCCAGCTATCATATTCAAGCAAATTATCTTTGTTTTCTACTCCGGTTAAATCATAATATATTTGATTCCACCAAATAGAATTATTTGAGATGTCCCATTCATAAACAATTTCTTTTGAAGCGTTTGTAGCGTAATTAAAGCGATCAATCGATTCTACCAAATCAGTAATGTTTTTCACAATTAGTCCTAAACCATCGTTTACCTTAAATGCTCGAATTCGAAAATGATAATTTCCAATGCTAGAATGGGGTCGCATATTATCAATTATAATTGCATTACCAGTTCGTATCACTTCCTTGTATAAGTCATACCTGCCATTAGTTTTTAAATCGGGAGAAATTTCACATAAATTTTTCCCTATTAAATCTTCTCTTTTGTAATTTAATAATTTAAGAAAAGCTTCATTAGCATCAATGCAATTTAAATCTTTGTCATAAATGGAAAGAAATAATTCTGCTTCTTGAAAGAAAAGTGATCGTAAACTCTCTAAATTTCCCATAAATATTGGATTTAGATTAAAATTTGGCTTAATTTTTCATCTGAATGAGTAACTTTTGGGATCGTTATTCAAATATAGTAATTTAAGATAAATATTACAAAACGGAAGTGCTATATTTTTTAGTGTTATTTCGCTTTTTCATTAGTATCCCAACTTTTCATTCCGTTTCCAGAAATGGGAATTTTTTCACCTAAATAAGTTGGGTTCGAATTGATAAGTACATCTTTAAAAGCTTTTACTCGAGATAAAAGTTCGCGAACTCTCCAATTTAAACGTATGGATTCTTTATACATACTTTCATCCACAGCAAAACCATAGGCTTCAATTCCTAAACTTCTGGCAATATATACGGAACGATTGATATGGAAATCTTGTGTGACAATAATCGCACTTTTAATATTGAATATTTCTTTGGCTCTAAACATGCTGTCATAGGTGTCAAAACCCGCATGATCCATAAAAATTTGTTCCTTTTGTACGTTCAAATTGCGTCTGATGATATATTTACGCATGCTGTTTACTTCGTCATACTCTTTCTGACCATGATCTCCAGATAATAAAATGGCTTGGGCTTTATTTGCATAAATAATATTCACGCCAGCTACCAGACGATCTTCTAACACATAAGATAATTTTTCATTACTTACTTTGGCACCTAAAACAATTATCGCATCTACTTTTGGAAGTTTTTTGATATCTGTAAAAACATAATCTTGTGTGGTTTTTACAATATAATAATTAATGCTAAAAATAATAATACCTAATGACAAACAGGCAATAAGAATTTTTTTAAAGTGTTTTTTAAAGAAAGCTTTCATGGATGAGTTTTACCCTTCAAATATAAAGAATTTTTCCGCAAAAAAAGCGACAAAATTAATTCAGTCGCTTTATTTTTTTTTTAGATTTTAAGTGTAAATTATTCTGCAGTAACTGGGTCAATTATGTTTGCAACTTCACTAACAGCATTGGCTGGAAATCCACCTTGTTTGGCATGTTCTAAAACCATTTCTTTGTTAGGCGCATTGTAAACACAATAAATTTTGTCATCCGTTACATAGCTATGAACCCATTGAATTTCAGATCCCATTTTAAGCAATACACCACATGATGTTTGCGAAATTTCTTTTAATTGATCAGGAGTCAATTTTCCTGCTCCTGGAATTTCTCTTTCGATTACGTATTTAGGCATGATGTAAAAAAATTAATTAACCTATCTTTTGGCATTTAGGTTTGCCCTGTTTTTTTGAGTGGTCGCGAGTTTCCACTTTTTTTAATCAAGTGTTTGATTATGAAGTGTTTGATGATTGAAAAATAACATCAAATTTACTCATTTTTAACCAAACTATCTAAAGTGCTTTTAGTTTTTTTTAAAATTTTGGAATACAAAAAAAGCGACTAATTTCTTAGTCGCTCTTGGAATTATATTATTTTGAAAATTACTTAGAAAGTGTTTTCATTTCTTTTTCTAACATATCGTAGAATTGATCAATTTTTGGCATAATAATTATGCGTGTTCTACGGTTTTTTGCTCTGTTTTCAGCTGTGTCATTTTCCACTAATGGAATAAATGAACTTCTTCCTGCTGGAATTAATTGTTTTGGATTCACACCTAAATCGTTTTGTAAAACACGTACAATTGAAGTTGAACGTTTCACAGATAAATCCCAGTTGTCTAATAATACCGCATTTTTAATCGGCACATTATCCGTATGACCTTCCACCATACATTCGAAATCTGGTTTGCTATTGATCACTTTCGCTACTTTCGCTAAAACATTTTTTGCTTTTAAATTCACATCATAACTTCCTGATTTGAATAATAAATTATCGGCAATCGAAATCATTACGACACCTTTTTCAACATTAATGTTAATATCCGGATCGTCAATGCCCACTTCACGTTTTAAACTCGTAACTAAAGCCAATGTAACACTATCTTTTTTAGTTAAAGCATCTTGTAAACGAGTAATTTTTAAATCTTTTTCGCGTAAGCTTTCTAATGATTTTTCAAGGTTTTGAGCACCTTTTGTAGTTAAAACAGTCATTTCTTTTGAACTGTTTATTAAATCAGAATTGTTCTTTTTTAAGTAATCTACTTGACCAAGTAGAGCATCTTTTTCAGTTAAACAAGCATTCAACTTTACTGTAGTTGAATTCAATAAATCTTGTGTCTCTTTTTGTTGCGCTTCTAAAGCTGCGAATTTCTTTTTAGAAACACACGACGTAAGCACAAACGGAAGGATTGCGGCTAAAACTAGTACTTTTCTCATTTTAATAGGATTTTTTACAAAGTTATACAGAAAAAATCATACCAAAGTGTTCTTAAAAGTGAAAATTAAGTTAAAAAAGTTTGGAGTGGGAAGTAGGAAGCTGGAAGTCAGAATGGTAAAACTGAAGTTTTTTTGAATTTCAGCAAAGCTGAAAACTTAAATTTACTTGATGAATTTTTCTATTCTTTTTAGTTGAAAGAAAACTTAAATTACTTATATGTTTAAATTTTAACCACATAGGTTTTTAATAATTATTTTAAAACGCTTTGCTTCAAATAATAAAAATAACTTTAGATGTTATTTTACAAACTCGGAAAAGTCTTCTTTTTTTCAACAAAATAACTCCAAACTATTGATTTTGAGTAAAAATAGTTCTTTTTTTGAGAAATATCTCTCTTTTTTAAATTTCGAGAAATTAAATGATAAAAATGAAAATGTGCTTTTAAAATTGCGAAAAAATGTTTAAATTTTCCTTGAAAGATAAATTGTAAACCAGCAATTCCGTCTAAAATCAATCGTGTAAAAATAATCGGAAATAATTTCTCTTTCGGAAGATTTTTGGTTAACATCAACAACGAATTTCTAAAATTCAGGAACGTTTTCTTCGGATTCGCTTCGTTTAATGTCGCGCCACCAACGTGATACACTACAGAATTCGGACAGTATTTTGCCGTAAACCCTAAGTTATTTGCACGCCAACATAAATCAATTTCTTCTTGATGTGCGAAAAAATCATCGTCAAAACCTTGTAACGTTCTGTACACTTCTTTTCTGATGAAAAAGCAAGCGCCAGTTGCCCAAAACACTTCTGTTTCTTCATTATACTGACCTAAATCTTCTTCCAAAGTATCAAAAATTCGACCTTTACAAAACGGATATCCATATTTATCTATAAATCCACCAGCTGCGCCAGCATATTCAAAGTGGGTTTTCTTTTTAAAATCTAATAATTTAGGCTGAATAATCGCCGTTTTTGGTTCGTTATCAAAAATAGATTCAATCGGTTGCAACCAATTTTCTGTAACTTCAATATCGGAATTTACCAAAGCATAATAAGGTTCTTCTACAAATCGTAACGCTTCATTATAACCTTTGGCAAATCCAAAATTTCCTGTATTTTCAATAATTTTTACGGTAGGGAATTCGCTTTTTAACACTTCAATTGAAGTATCGGTAGAAGCATTATCCGCTACATAAATCGTAGCGTTTCCTGAAAACTTAATTATAGATGGCAAGAATTGTTGCAATAATTTTGCACCATTCCAATTTAAGATAACTACGGCTGTTTTATTCAAGTTCAAGTTCAATTACAATATCAAAAATCAAGTTCAATATCAAGTTTAAATTTTTCAACACTGATTTAAGAAATTACAAAAATTAATAAAATCTGTCCAATCTGTGTTCCTATTTTGAATGCAATGGCAATTCTTTCAAAAAAGTATATTGCTCTTTTTCAAAATCCATTTGGCAAAAATAATGATTTAATCCGTTCGTAACCATTAAATATTCGGCTTTCAATGTGAAATTATAACGTGCAATTTGATCAAATGTGCTTTGTGAAATTGATACATCTGGTTGTTTACATTCTACAACCAAAAAAATACTACCATCAGAATTAAAAACAACAATATCGTATCGTTTACTCATTCCGTTAATTTTCACTTGTTTTTCAACATTAATCAACGATTTTGGATAGTTGCATTCTTCAATTAAATACAAAACCGTGTGTTGTCTAACCCATTCTTCTGGAGTTAGCACCACAAATTTTTTTCTGATTTCATCAAAAATAGCAACTTTATTTTCACTATTTTTGAACCGAAACGAATAGGTTGGGAAATTCAACTTTTGCATGATGCGAATTTATAATCAAATCCATTCAAAAGCAAGTTTTTAACCTGATTACTAATCACAGAACACTGATTACTGAAAAAATGACTGAAGTAATAAAAATAGTTAACGATATTAAATCGAAAAATTTTAAACCCATATATTTTTTATGTGGCGAAGAAACCTATTATATAGATAGAATTTCCGATTTAATAGAAGATTCAGTACTTACAGAAGATGAAAAGTCTTTTAATCAAGTGGTTTTGTATGGAAGAGATACAACTGTGGAAGAAGTGGTTTCTACTGCAAAACGTTTTCCAATGATGTCAGATTATCAAGTTGTTGTGGTGAAAGAAGCACAGAATTTATCGAAAACATTCGAGAATTTTAAAGCTTATGTTTTAAATCCGCAACCAACAACCATTTTAGTTTTTGCTTATCGAGACAAACCAGATGGAAGAAAAGGGATTTTTAAAACACTTAAAGATAAAGCCGTTTGGTTTGAAAGTAAGAAATTATACGAAAACCAAGTTCCAGATTGGATTGTAAAAGTTTTAAAAGGTCAGAATTACGGAATTGAGCCAAAAGCATCTGCTATGTTAGCAGAGTTTTTAGGAACCGATTTGTCTAAAATTAATAACGAATTAGAAAAACTAAAAATTGTTTTTCCAGTTGGGCATATTTTTACTCCAAAAAACATTGAAGAAAATATTGGTTTTAGTAAAGATTATAATGTTTTCGAGTTGAAATCGGCATTAGCAGTTAGAAATCAAGAAAAAGCCTATAATATTATTCATCATTTTGCTTTAAATCCGAAAGACAACCCGATTGTGGTGATTACAGGACAAATGTTTTCGTTTTTCTCGCAATTATTACAATATCACGGATTAAAAGATAAATCGAAATTTAACGTAGCAAAAGCATTAGGTGTTAATCCGTTTTTTGTGGATGAATATGTAACCGCTGCTCGAAATTTCCCGATGAGAAAAGTGAGTCAAATTATTGAAGTCATTCGAGATATTGATGTCAAATCAAAAGGTGTTGGCGCAGGTTCCATGAAAGAAGACGACATGTTAAAAGAAATGGTTTATAAAATTTTTAATTAATATTTTAAGTTTTTTTGATTAAATTTATGTTCCCAATTTATTTAAAATGATAATTTCTCACAAAAATACTATACTAAAAAAGGTAACTTTTTTTATCATTTTCATTTTTGGAATTCAATTTTTATATCCTAAAGACGGTTTTAAAGAATTTTACAATCATGCTGAATATGAGACTATAATACATGAATGTAATTCATTATTAAAAACAAAGGAATTAAATAAGTATGAGTTAGGTTTAGAAAAGTTAAACGCGTTAGAAAAATCTCTTCTTAATCAAAAAGATTACAAGAATTTAGGAGTCTTATATCTTAATATATCTTCCATTTATTATACCAGTAGCGATTTAGTTTCCACATTAAAGTATTTGGATAAAGGAATGCTTATATTAAAGCAGCATCCAAATAACGAAATTCTAGGTTTTTATTATGAAAATTATGCCGTCACTAATACTTTATTAGGGAAATATTATTTAGGAAAAGGATATCTTTTAAAATCAAAAAATTATCTTGAAAAGTATGCGCCAATCGAATCAAGGGCAGATTTGTATTATAATTTATGTGTTACAAGCGTTAGAGATAAAGATTGGGAAAATGTTGTTAAATATGGAAATTTAAATATTTCAATTGTAGCTAAATATCAAAATAGATCTAGTCATCCTAATTTGTTTTTGATGATTGGAAATGCCTATTTGAATTTGAATAAAATTAATGCAACCAAAAAAATACTTTCTCAAGTTAAAAATTCAATTCAGTTTAAAAATAATGAAGATAAGGTATTATTCAATTATTATGAACTACTCGCAAATGTAGCTACAGTTGAAAAGAAATTTGAAGAAGCTGGGTTGTATTATAAAAAAGCTTTAAAACATAGAGATGAGTATAATAGAGAAAGGTTTAATGAATTTAAGAGTTCCACCCAATTAGAAAATCAAATTACGCAATCTAATTTTCAACTTGAGAGAGAGAAAACCGATAATAAATTCAAAAATTCGGTTTTAATCTATTTAGTGATTACTTTATTTTTGCTTGTTTTGCTGATCTTTTTACTATTCCGCTATTCAAGAGTTAAAACAAAAAGCAACGAATTGTTAAACGAAAAAAACGAGCAATTAAATGAACTATTAGAAGTTAAAAATAAGTTTTTAAACACGATTGCACACGATTTAAGAACACCTTTAAATGCAATTACGAGCATTTTATATTTGTTTAGACAAAAGTATAATACGAATGAAAAGGAGAATTTAACCATTTTAGAACATTCATCAGATCAACTAATTAATCTTTCTAATAATATTATTGAGTACAATGTATTGAGTAATAATAATGATTTGAAATTGAAGCCAAGTAAAAATAATTTAATAGAATTAATAACGAATATAGTTACTTCATTTAGGAAAGACATTACAAATAACAACGAGATTTTTTTCGAATTTGACGAAAAAATTGAAAAAGAATTTTGGTTCGATAAATCAAGATTAACGCAAGTTTTAAATAATCTTATTGATAATGCTATAAAATTTACTGAAAACGGAATAATTACAATTAAAATAATTCTGTTAGATTCAGATTCTGAAGACAATATTCAAAATATAAGATTTCATATTGAAGATGAAGGAATTGGAATTGATGACGCCATAAAAGAAGAAATTTTCGAATTGTTTGTTCAAGGCTCTGACGATATAAGTATTAAGTATGGCGGTAGCGGAATTGGACTTTCTTTAGTTAAAAAAACACTCGATTTATTTGAATCAAAATTACATATACAATCGAAAGCAATAGGAACAATTTTATATTTCGATTTACAACTAGAAGTTGTTGAAAGTTCGCATGTAATTAAGCGTTTTGTTAAGAAAGACGTATCGTGTAATAAACATACTATTTTAGTGGTTGAAGACAATAAAATAAATCAAATTTTGGTTGAAAAAATCCTGCTTTCAAAAGGGTATATTGTAGACATAGCTGAAAATGGATTAGAAGCAATAGAGAAAGTAAAAGTAAACGATTACTGTTTGGTTTTAATGGATATTATGATGCCGGTTATGGATGGTTTTGAAGCTTCAGAAGAAATTGGAAAAATAAAACCAGATTTACCAATTGTTGCATTAACTGCGGTTTCAGAAGAATCAAATAAAGAAAAATTTGAAAAAGTTCAGATTCGAAAAGTTTTAAATAAGCCTATAAATGTTGATGATTTAGCTAATACAGTAAGTTTTTATTGTGTAGCCTAATCAATAGATGATTACATACTATTTAAAGAATGTCATTTTTAAAATAGTAATCAATAATAAAATTTCCGATATTTGCTGTCTCAAATTTTAATGATATACACAATGAATAAAAATACAGTTTTAGCTTGGGCTACAGGTATCATGGTAATTATGGGTTTAATTATTATGGGTTTAGCTATTTACAGATATGATGATGTTGCAGGCTGGGGTTTTGCAGCAGTTGCTGTAGGTTTTTTTGCCAATGCATGGGTTTTTAATGCCTTAAAAGGAAGAATGTAATTTTTTTACTTTATAAATATTTTAGATTGAACAATTTTAGGAATTGTTCAATCTTTTTTTTTGAATTTAATTGGTAGAAAAACCAAGTTCCTCACTTTTACGTATATATACAATAAGGAAATTCTATCGCGGGATTTTTTTTAAGAATTGTTTAATGTAAATTGATCTAATATTGTTTTTATATTTGGCAAATATTATGAATATTGAATAGTATTTAGTTATTTCAACCCCAAGATGAGTGATTATTTAAAAGACATAGAAAGGCTTAAAGCCTTAATTTCTTATGATATTTTGGATACACCAGAAGATGCAAGCTTTGACGGTTTAGCACAATTGGTTTCCATAATTTGTAATACACCTGCTGCAATAATTTCATTTATTGATGATAAAAGACAATGGTATAAAGCAAAGATTGGAGCTACTGATTCTGAAGTTCCAATTGAGGAAACAATTTGCCAATATGTAATTGTAAAGGGTGAATTGATTGAAATTTCTAATACTTTAGAGGACGAAAGACTTGTTGATAATTCACATGTTCATCAAGAAAATGGTGTTCGATTTTATATTGGTGTACCCTTATTTTCTGATAATGGTCATGCTATCGGAACGGTTTGTACGTTTGATAGTGTTCCAAAAAAACTATCTGATGAACAAAAATCAGCATTGCAAATTATTGCAAAACATACCATGAATTTATTGGATGTTTCCAAAAAAAATGAAGCTCTTACCAAAGAAGTAAAAATCATTCTAGAACAAAAAATTCAGGAAGCAAAAGATCAAATTAGGTCAACAGAAGCAGCTTATAATACTCTTTTTGGAGCTATTGATAAATCTAATGCCGTTATTGAATTTTCACCAAAAGGAATCATTCAATATGTAAATCATAGTTTTTTAGAAATCACAGGTTATGTGGAAGAAGAATTAATTGGAAAACATCATCAAATTCTTTTAGATGAAAAAGATAAAGCAATTAATGAAAGTTTCTGGGAATCTTTAAATGATGATAAATTTAAATCAGGACGATTTAAACGTAAGCATAAAAATGGTTCTATAATTTGGATTCAGGCTTCTTATAGTCCGGTTTTAAATTCCAAAAAAGAAGTTATTAAAGTGACTAAAATTGCTCAAAATATCACTTCAGAAATCCATGCTCAAGAAGCTTTGAAAAAAGCCAAATCACTTGCAGATGAACTTAATGTGCAAAAAGATCATTTCATTGCAAATATGAGTCATGAAATTAGAACACCAATAAATGCGGTGCTTGGCTTCACAGATTTATTACTCGATGAAGAAACTAATGATAAAAAAGTTACCTATTTAAAATCGGTTAAAACAGCTGGTGACAACCTTTTATACTTAATAAACGATATTCTTGATTTGTCTAAAATTGAAGCTGGAATATTTCAAATTGATCATACGCCATTTAATTTATACGAAACAATTGACGATGTGTTTTCTATTTTATCTCTAAAAGCACAACAAAAGAATCTTCTATTCAGTAAGTCAATTGCAAGTAATGTCTCCGAATATATAATTGGCGATAAAAATCGTCTGACACAAATATTAATCAACTTACTAGGGAATTCCATAAAATTTACTTTGGAAGGAAGCATCATGTTGAATGTGTATTTAGAAAACGCAACGACTTTAAAATTTGATGTTATCGATACCGGAATTGGTATTCCAGAAAATAAATTAACTGCAGTTTTTGAAAGATTTTCACAAGCGGAAGAAACGACTTCGAGACAGTTTGGTGGAAGTGGACTAGGATTAAATATTTCTAAACTTTTGGTGGAAAAACAAGGTGGAAATATTAATGTAGAAAGTACTTTAAATAAAGGTTCAAAATTTTCATTCACGCTTCCTTTTGTTCCAAGTTTTGAAAATAAAGAAAAAGCACTATCAAAAGAAAAAACGAAGATTGCTAGTGAAAATAGTGCTAGAGTTTTAATGTGTGAAGACAATGAAATGAATCAAAAATTAATGGAAGCCATTTTTTTAGGTACAAATCATAAACTAGACATTGCAAATAATGGTAACGAAGGTTTGAAATTGCTTTCTGAAAAGGAATATGATTTAATTTTAATGGACATTCAAATGCCAGAATTAGATGGTATTGAAACAACAAAAATAATAAGGAATGAATTAAAAATAAGTATTCCAATTATTGCCATAACCGCAAATTCTTCTATTAAAGAAAGGGAACGTTTTTTAACAATTGGAATGACGGATTATGTGTCAAAGCCATTTAAAAAAGAAGAACTTTTAGATAAAATTAATTATTTGGTTTTTGAGAAAAAAACAACTCAAAATAATCAGCAAAAAGCAGAAAGTAAATCAGAAAATTCAGTTGTTTCTTTAGAATATTTAAAAGAAATGTCTGGTGGAAATACTGATTTTATAAAAGAAATGCTCTCGCTTTTTCTAAACCAAAGTGAAGAAAATAAG
Organism: Bacteroidota bacterium; assembly: GCA_040385445.1. GTDB lineage: Bacteria > Bacteroidota > Bacteroidia > Flavobacteriales > Flavobacteriaceae > Flavobacterium. Next base: position 14,579 of record JAZKHI010000038.1, read on the forward strand.
CAACTGATAAAAGAAAATTTTGAGAGTAGTAATTTTAAAATGGTCAGCAAAATTGCCCATACATTGAAATCATCATTTGGAATGATTGGCGCTAATCTTTCAATTTTAGATGCTATTGAAAATAATGGTAATAACGCTGAAGTGGATTCTGAATCATTAAAGGAAAACATCCAAAAACTTGATGATCAAATCAATTTAGTTAATAACGAAATAAAACAAATACAGAAAAATATCAAAGATTATGAGAGTTGTAATTATTGAAGATGAGGATATGTTACGTAAATCGTTGGCGTTTTTTTTAAGATCAAAAGATTTTGATGTCGACGAATTTGACAATGGATTAGACGCGATTGATTTTATAAATGCTAATCATGAAGATATTAATCTCATTATTACAGATTTAAATTTGCCTTTTGCAGGTGGAAAACAAGTTATTCACGCTTGCAAACAAATTAAAGAAAATAAGATGCAAATTATTGTTTTAACTTCTTCAAGTGTAGAAAATACTGAAATTGAAGTCTTTGATTTAGGTGCAGATGAGTTTATTTCCAAACCTTTTAGTCCTCAAGTATTATTAAAACGTATTGAGAAATTGATTTCAACTTAATAAAATATAGATTAAATATCAGATTTTAATTATATTTGATTATTGAAAACAACTACTCAAAATCACGAATTTCAAGTCAACTTGCTCATAACACTCATTCTGTTATTTGTAATTGCATTTTCCGTTTTCTTTATTTTAACTTATGTCAATAGATATAAAAGAATTAAAAAAGTAAAGCTTAAAGCCATTTATCAAAAGAGTGTTGATGAAATGTTATTTGAATTGCTTTTTGATGAAAATGTAACTATTGAAATAGCTTCCAATTCGTTTAAACAACAATATGAAAAAAATCAGCTTTTCAAAAAAATAACGATTAAATCGATTAACGCACTTCACAGAAATTATACGGGTGAATTAAAAGAAAAAATTGAAGAATTTTACGTAAAATCAGGTTTAGTAAATTATTCTCTTAAAAAAATAAATTCTCCAAATTGGGCAAGAACCGTTGAAGCCATTAGGGATCTTTCTAATTTAAATTACCAACCAGCATACGATAATATTTATTCTAAACTGAAACATTCTAAAAAAAATGTCCAAAAAGAAGCTTTTATTGGGATTATTTTATTGAAAGGTTTGGAGGAACTTCTGCAATTAAAAGAAACTAAGCTTTACTTAGACGATTGGACGCAAAGTAACATCTTATATGTTGTGAAGCGTGACCGAATGCATGCTCCAGAAAACATTGCGTTTTTACTAAAAAGCACTAACGAAACAATAGCTTTATTAGGTGCTCGAATTATTCAATATTTTCAATTAAACCAGCATATTCCAGCTTTAGAAGATTGTATTCAAAATAATCCAAATTCTAAAATTGGTACTAAATTAATCGGAATTACGAATCAATTAAAAAATTCACATGAGTAATATGACAGGATTTGGTTGGTTAGATACGAGTATTCATATATTCAATTATTTTATTTTGATATTCGCCATTTCGGTGATGGTTTCGTATATTATTTTGGCAATGATTTCTGCGTTTGCTCTAAGAGGTTATCATAGAAAAAACAGGTTTATAAATTATAATGCACTTTTGGCTTTGCCAGATACACCGAAAGTTTCTTTAATTGCACCAGCGTACAACGAAGGAAAAACCATCGAAGAAAATGTAAAATCTTTGTTATCTATAAATTACAATAATTTTGATGTGATTGTTGTAAATGATGGAAGTAAAGACGACTCCATTCCAGTGCTAGTTGCAGCATTTGAGTTACAGAAAACCGATGAGGTTTATGATGCGCAAATTGCAACTAAAGAAGTTAGAGGAATTTATAAATCCACAAATCCATCTTATTCTAAATTAATTGTTGTAGATAAATTCAATGGTGGTAAGGCGGATGCACTAAATACAGGAATAAATATTTCTACCAATCCATATATCGTTTGTATTGATGTCGATTGTATTATGGATAAAGATGTGTTGCTGAAATTAGCCAAACCATTTTTAGAAAGATCAGACAAAAGAATCATCGCAACTGGTGGAGTAGTCCGAATTGCCAATTCTTGTGTTATCAAATCAGGGAAATTAATTAAAGTCAACGCGCCAGAAAATTGGGTCGCGCGCATTCAAGTTTTAGAATATCTTAGAGCTTTTCTTTTAGGAAGAATGGCTTGGTCTAAATTGGATGGATTATTATTGATTAGTGGTGCTTTTGGAATGTTCGATAGAGAAATTGTAATTGAATCTGGTGGTTATAATACGAAAACTGTTGGTGAAGATATGGAATTGGTTATTCGTATGCGACGTTATATGATGGACAACAAACGAGAATACGCTGTGCAATATATTCCAGATCCATTGTGTTGGACAGAAGCGCCAGAGAGTTATGATATTCTAAGAAAACAAAGAAGTCGTTGGACAAGAGGAACAATGGAAACGTTGTGGATTCATCGTGGCATGTTTTTCAATCCAAAATACAAAATGATTGGAATGGTAAGCTATCCGTATTGGCTTGTTTATGAATATTTAGCACCAATTGTGGAATGTATCGGACTTTTAATTACCCTTTTATTCGTTTGTTTAGGAATCATAAACTGGAAGTTTTTTATGTTATTAGTTTTACTGGTTTATTCTTTTTCTGTTATGTTTTCGATGTTGGCCATTTATACCGAAGAAGCTACTTTTAGAAAATACACCACCTTCTCCGATTTAAGAAAACTAGTTTTTATAGCACATTTGGAAGCAATTATATTTCATCCATTTACGGTTTATGCCGCTATCAGAGGGAATTGGGAAAAAATAAAAGGAAATAAAGGTTGGGGTGAAATGACCAGAAAAGGTTTTGATAAAACAACTTAAGTTTTTAAAATGAGCATTTGCTTTCTTTTTATTTAAAGCTATCTTTGTAGTCTTAAATTTTCAATAAAATAGTATTAACCATAAACATTTCATATGTCAGACGATAAGAAAGTAATTTTCTCAATGCAAAGATTGAGTAAAAGTTATCCAGGAGCAGATAAACAAGTACTTAAAAATATATATTTAAGCTTCTTCTACGGAGCAAAAATTGGAATTCTTGGATTGAACGGTTCAGGAAAATCATCATTATTAAAAATTATTGCTGGTATCGATAAAAATTACCAAGGTGATGTGGTTTTTCAACCAGGTTATACAGTTGGATATTTAGAACAAGAACCACTTTTAGATGAAACTAAAACAGTAATTGATATTGTTCGTGAAGGTGCAGCTGAAACTTTCGAATTATTAGCAGAATTCAATAAAATTAATGACGATTTCGGTTTGCCTGAGGTGTATGAAAACCCAGAAAAAATGGAAAAGTTAATGGATCGTCAAGCGGAATTACAAGACAGAATTGACGCTTCAGGAGCTTGGGAAATTGATACAAAATTAGAAATCGCAATGGACGCGCTTCGTACGCCAGAAGCTGATACACCAATTAGTGTGTTATCAGGTGGAGAAAAACGTCGTGTCGCTTTATGCCGTTTGTTATTACAACAACCAGACGTATTATTATTAGATGAGCCTACCAACCACTTGGATGCAGAATCGGTACTTTGGTTAGAGCAACATTTAGCACAATATTCAGGAACAGTAATTGCTGTAACCCACGATAGATATTTCTTAGATAATGTTGCTGGTTGGATTTTAGAGTTAGATAGAGGAGAAGGTATTCCATGGAAAGGAAATTATTCTTCTTGGTTAGACCAAAAGTCAACTCGTATGGCACAAGAAGAAAAAGTAGCGTCTAAACGTAGAAAGAACTTAGAACGTGAGTTAGACTGGGTTCGTCAAGGAGCAAAAGGTCGTCAAACAAAACAAAAAGCGCGTTTACAGAACTACGATAAATTATTAAACGAAGACCAAAAAGAACTAGACGAGAAATTAGAAATCTATATTCCTAATGGACCACGTTTAGGAACGAATGTAATTGAAGCTAAAAATGTGGCAAAAGCATTTGGCGATAAATTATTATATGACGATTTAAATTTCGTTTTACCACAAGCTGGAATTGTTGGAATTATCGGACCAAATGGTGCTGGTAAGTCTACTATTTTCAAAATGATTATGGGCGAACAACAAACGGATAGCGGAACTTTCTCTGTTGGTGATACAGTAAAAATCGCTTATGTGGATCAATCGCACTCTAATATTGATGTAAACAAAACACTTTGGGAAAACTTCTGTGATGGTCAGGAATTGATTATGATGGGTGGAAGACAAGTGAATTCTAGAGCGTATTTATCTCGTTTCAACTTTGGTGGAAGCGATCAAAACAAAAAAGTAGCCACACTTTCTGGTGGAGAACGTAACCGATTACACTTAGCCATGACGCTTAAAGAAGAAGGAAATGTTTTGTTATTAGATGAGCCAACGAATGATTTAGATATTAATACACTTCGTGCTTTAGAAGAAGGTTTAGAAAACTTTGCTGGTTGTGCTGTAATTATTTCTCACGACAGGTGGTTTTTAGATAGAGTTTGTACGCATATCTTAGCTTTCGAAGGAGATTCACAAGTATATAGTTTCGAAGGAAGTTTCACGGAATATGAAGAAAACAAACGCAAACGTTTAGGTAAAGATGTGACACCTACTCGTATCAAATACAAGAAGTTAATTAGATAACTAAATAAAAATAAAAAAATCCTGATTTATGTCAGGATTTTTTTATTTTTACAAATATCTCAAGTTATAAAATGAAAGTGAAGTTATCTTACATACTCTTTTTTTTTCTCCTAATACCAAAAATATTTTTTGCTCAAGTTGTTGTAAACAATAGAGTTGAAGCAAAAAAAACACTTGAAAAAGCCATTGCCGATTTAAATGATTTAAATTGTAAATCATCTCTTGAAAATGCTCAAAAAGTTTTAGAATTTGCCTTAAAAAATAATGATTATAGTTTTTCTGCTAAAGCATATAATATTATCGGCTTAAATTATGAAGAGTTTTCAGATTTGAAAAAAGCTTTGTATTATTATAACGAAGGAATTAAATACGCATTGAAAGCAAACGATGTTCAGCAAATTGAATATCTCTACAACAATACTGGAAACCTTTACTTTTTTAGGTTAGACAATCCGAAAAAAGGATTAGAATATTATTTTAAATGTTATAAATATTCAAAAGAATTTGGCAATAAACTTGATATTGCTTTTACCGAATTAAACATTGCTGATGCTCATTTTAGATTGAAAGAATTTGAAGCGGGTAAAGTTTACTTAGATAAAATTATTCCAACTTTGAAGTCAGATAAAAATTTTGAAATGTATGTGACTTACCATACTTTATTAGGGAATTATTATTCAAATAAAAATGAAAATTCAAAAGCAGAAAATTCGTTTATTCTTGTTTTAGATAGGTTAAATGAAAACAATGTTGAGTTTTTTAAACCTAATGAATTAGAAATTTACGATGAAATTTATAAGTTCTATAAGAAGATTAATAATCAAAAAAAAGCATTATTGTTTTTAGAAAAACACGATAAACTTCAAGATGAATTGTATCTAAAAGAAAGAAGTCAAGATATAAAATTTGCTGGAGTTTCAATTGATGTATTAGAAATGAACAATAAAATTCAGAAAAGTGCTACCGAAAAACAAGTTCAAGATCAAAAAATATTAGCATCAAATAAAATTTTGAAAGTAACCTTGTTCTTTGCAGGAATACTATTATTCTTTTTAATTTACATGTTTAAGAACTTTTTAGATTATAGAAAATTAAATAAAAAATTGTTTGATTCCAACGAACAATTAAAAGTTGCAAATATAAAATCAGAAGAAGCTTCTTTGTTAAAATCTCAATTTTTATCCAATGTGAGTCACGAACTAAGAACGCCTTTATATGGTGTAATTGGTATGGCAGAAATTATTGAATCAGAACATGTTGAGCTTAAGAAAAACAAGTATTTTAATGCTTTAAAATTTTCTTCAAATTACTTGTTGTCATTGATAAATGATGTTTTAAATGTATATAAAATTGAAGACACCAAATTTGAATTGATTTATGATAATGTAGAAATTAGAAAGGAAATCTCTGTTATTCGTGAGTCTTTAGAAATTATTGCCAAATCGAATAGAAACAAACTAAATATTGAAATTGACGAAGCAGTTCCTCAATTTATAAAAACCGATTTAACTCGATTTTCACAAATTTTAATTAACCTAATTAGTAATTCATTAAAGTTTACCAAAAAAGGAATAGTTTCTATAAAATTACAACTTTTAGATGAAGATGATGTTCACAAAATTCAAATTCAAATTGAAGATAACGGAATCGGAATCCCAGAAGAATATTTGGAGAAAATTTTTGAGAAATTTGTACAAGTTGATGTCAATTTGAATGAACAATACAAAGGAACTGGACTTGGTTTATCTATTGTAAAAAGATTAGTAGATTTGTTTAAAGGAGAAATTTCTGTACAAAGCGAAATGAATAAAGGAACTGTTTTTACAGTAAAAATGCCTTATATTGTTGCTGATTGTGAAATAATATTTAAAAACAATGCTATGTTAGAACCGAAAGTAAATAAAACCCACTTGAAGATTCTTGTTGTAGAAGATAATAAGATCAATCAAATGGTGACTAAAAAACTATTGGATAAAAGTGATCATTCTTGTAAGATTGCAGAAAATGGTTTAGAAGCGATTGCTTTAGTCGAAAAACATAAATTTGATTTGATTCTAATGGATATTCACATGCCTGTTTTAAACGGATTTGATGCGTCTAAAAAGATACGTGAACTCGGAATTCTAACACCAATTGTTGCCTTAACGGCTTCAGATAAAAATGAAATTATCAATGAAATGGCTATTAACGGAATCAATGACGTTTTAGTGAAACCTTTCGAAATTAAAGACTTGCAAACAATTATTGAAAAACACGTTTAGTTAACTACAAAATCAAAAAAAAAATCAGCTTTTTATGAGCTGATTTTTTTTGTGTAATAATATTATTTATTTTCTATCCATTTTCTAGCATTTACAAATGCTTCTAACCATGGAGTTACTTCGTCTTTCTGACTTCTTTCTGGATAGTTTGCCCAGTTCCAAGGGAAAGTTGATCGCTCAATATGTGGCATTGTTACTAAGTGTCTTCCCGTTGTATCACACATCATAGCTGTGTTGTAATCTGAGCCATTTGGATTCGCTGGATAACCTTCATAACCATATTTTGCTACAATGTTATAGTTTTCTTCCGATAAAGGTAAGTTGAATTTTCCTTCACCATGTGAAATCCAAACACCTAAAGTTGCACCTTCTAAACTTGATAACATCACCGAATTATTCTTCTGAATTTTTACAGAAGTAAAGCCACTTTCGTGTTTACGTGAGTCGTTATATTTCATTTTTCCATGCACTTCATGCTCTGGATTTACCAGTTCTAATTCCATCATTAACTGACAACCATTACAAATTCCAACAGAAAGTGTGTCTTCTCTTTTAAAGAAGTTTTTCAACGCCGTATTTGCTTTTTCGTTGTATAAAAATGCTCCAGCCCAACCTTTTGCTGAACCTAAAACATCTGAATTGGAGAATCCACCAACAGCACCAATAAACTGAATATCTTCTAACGTTTCTCTTCCCGAAATTAAATCCGTCATGTGAACGTCTTTAACATCGAAACCAGCTAAATACATCGCATTTGCCATTTCTCTTTCAGAATTACTTCCTTTTTCACGAATAATTGCTGCTTTTGGTCTGTTTGTTGCAGAAGTTGGAGCTAATTTTCCATCAAAATGATTTGGGAAAGTAAACTGTAAAGGTTGATTAGCGAAGTTTTCAAAACGCTCTAACGCTTTTCCGTTTCTAGATTGTTTTTGATCTAATAAGTAAGATGTTTCAAACCAAGCTTTTCTGTATTTAGAAACGCTTAAATTGAAAGTATCATCGTAGTTTGTAATAGAAACAGTATCTGAATTGGTAACTGTTCCAATCTTGAAAATTTCAACTCCGTTTGCTTCAAATGTTGCTTCTACTTCCGCATCAGCTTGGAAAACAACAGCTATATTTTCAGAAAATAATATTTTAGTTGAATCGTGTTCGTTAATAGCAGTTAAGTCGAAATTCGCACCTAAATTCACATCAGCAAAACACATTTCTAGTAAAGTTGTGATTAAACCACCACTTCCAATATCATGTCCGGCTTTGATTCTTCTTTCTTTAATTAAATCTTGTAACGTATTGAATGCTTTTTTGAAGAAATCAGCATTTGTAATAGTTGGTGTTCCATTTCCAACTTTATTTTGTGTTTGATTAAATGAAGAACCACCTAATTTAAACGTATCTTGAGATAAATTGATGTAGTAAATGTTTCCACCATTACGTTGTAAAACGGGCTCAACTACTTTTGTGATGTTTGAACAGTTTCCTGCAGCAGAAATAATAACCGTCCCTGGTGCAATTACTTCATCATTTGGATATTTTTGCTTCATTGAAAGGGAATCTTTTCCTGTTGGAATGTTGATTCCTAATTCGATAGCAAAATCTGAACAACCTTGAACTGCTTCGTATAAACGAGCATCTTCACCTTCGTTTTTACAAGCCCACATCCAGTTTGCCGATAATGAGACTGAATCTAAACCGTCTTTTAACGGCGCCCAAACTAAGTTAGAAAGTGATTCTGCAATCGCATTTCGACTACCAGCAACTGGGTCAATCAAAGCAGAAATAGGAGCGTGGCCAATTGAAGTAGCAATTCCTTCTTTTCCTTTGAAGTCTAAAGCCATTACACCTACATTATTTAAAGGCAATTGCAAAGGTCCAGCACATTGTTGTTTCGCGACTTTTCCACCTACACAACGGTCAACTTTGTTCGTTAACCAGTCTTTACAAGCTACAGCTTCTAATTGTAAAACTTGCTCTAAATAGGTTGGAATTTCTTTTGCATTATATTCTGAATTGCTATAATTTCTAGCAATTGTAGTATCTGTCATGATTGTTTTTGGCGAACTTCCGAAAAAGTCTTCCAAAGCGTAATCCATTGGTTTTAAACCTGTAGTTTTTGATTCGAATGTAAAACGATGATCGCTTGTAACTTCACCCACTTCATACATTGGAGAACGTTCTCTATCAGCAATTTTCTGTAAGATATCCATATCTTTCTCACCAATTACTAATCCCATTCTTTCTTGAGATTCGTTTCCGATGATTTCTTTAGCAGAAAGTGTTGGATCTCCAACTGGTAATTTATCTAAATCAATTAATCCACCAGTTTCTTCTACTAATTCTGATAAACAATTTAAGTGTCCACCCGCACCGTGATCGTGAATAGAAACAATTGGATTGTTATCACTTTCTACTAAACCACGAATGGCATTAGCAGCACGTTTTTGCATTTCTGGATTAGAACGTTGGATGGCATTTAATTCAATTCCAGAACCAAAAGCTCCAGTATCTGCAGAAGAAACCGCAGCTCCACCCATTCCAATTCTATAATTTTCTCCACCAAGAATTACAATTTTATCGCCTTCTTGTGGTTTCTTTTTAATGGCTTGATCTAATTTTCCGTAACCAATTCCACCAGCTTGCATAATTACTTTATCGTAACCTAATTTACGATTTTCTTCATTATGTTCGAAAGTTAAAACAGAACCCGTAATTAATGGTTGCCCGAATTTATTTCCAAAATCTGAAGCTCCGTTTGATGCTTTAATCAAAATATCCATTGGCGTTTGATACAACCAAGGACGTTCTGCCATCGCTTTTTCCCAACTTCTGTCATCCTGAGCGGAGTCGAAGGCTTTCAACCTCGAATAAGATGTCATGTAAACCGCTGTTCCAGCTAAAGGTAATGAACCTTGACCACCTGCTAAACGGTCACGAATTTCTCCTCCAGAACCAGTTGCAGCTCCGTTGAAAGGCTCAACAGTTGTTGGGAAATTGTGTGTTTCTGCTTTTAATGAAAGTACAGAATCGAATTCTTTTTCTTCGTAGAAGTCAGGTTTGTCTGCGCTTTTTGGTGCGAATTGTGTTACTGTCGGACCTTTTACAAAAGCCACGTTATCTTTATATGCCGAAACGATATCGTTAGGGTTTTCTTGAGATGTTTTCTTAATTAATTTGAATAATGATGTCGGTTTTTCTTCTCCATCAACTACAAAAGTTCCGTTGAAAATTTTATGACGACAATGTTCTGAATTGGCTTGTGAGAAAGCAAAAATTTCAGAATCCGTTAATTTTCTTCCTAATTTGGTAGCTAAATTGTCTAAATATGCTACTTCTTCTAAACTTAAAGCTAAACCTTCTTGTTTGTTGTAAGCATCAATATCATCAATTTCTAAAATAGCTTCAGGTTGAATATTTATCGTAAAAATATCTTGATGTAATTCTGTGTATTTTTGAAGTAACATTGGATCAAAATCTGCAAAATCTGCCGTTACTTTTTCGAATTCTTCAATTCTGATAATCCCTGAAATCCCCATATTCTGAGTGATTTCAACTGCATTTGTACTCCAAGGTGTAACCATTGCGGCACGTGGTCCTACAAAATTTTGAGAGATAGTTTTACTATCAATTTGTTGTGTTTCTCCAAATAGCCAGTTTAGTTTTTGGATGTTTTCGGAAGAAATTTCAGATTGAGTTTGAACTGCAAATACTGTATTGCTTTGGTTTCCAAAGAAAAAAATCATTGTATTGTGTTGTTTAGTCCCGCTGCGTAGCGCTCCATTCAGTTTGTTTTCGCCTCGGTTGTTGTTTGTGGTGCAAAGGTAAACTTTCTTATTAAAGTATAAAAAAAAAGAGCGGTAAAAACCGCTCTAAATTTGAAATTTATGGTAAATATTCATAAGCCCCAATATCTGATGAGGTTGCTCGTGAATTTCCTAGGATATCATTAAAAGTTGAAAAGGCTAAATTAGCATTTCCAATTGCTGTAGAAGAGTCTAATAATTTAAAATTATTTTTATTTACGTTTTTAAAATCTGGCGTATTTGAATTGGAGCTTGTTGCAATAATACAACCAACATATTTTGGGTTTGTAGCAAATTGATATAATGGATTATTCCCAAACTGATTGTTGAAATCAACAAACTTAATTAAACAATTATCGAATTGATAATTAAAAGTCCCAGCGAATTTTTCAAGTGAAATCCCTAAATTACTTGAACCATAAAAAATACAATTCTTAAAGTTGGTGTTTGTTAAATTGGTAGGTGTAGAGGAATCAATATCGTCATTAGACATAACCAAACAGGTTTGACTTGGTGAACTCCAATAATTAGCAAAAGTACAATGTGTAAAATCGTAACTTCCTCCAAAAGTACATGCCAAACTAGCTTGTCCACAATTGTTAATTACAACGTTTTTGCCAATCATACTACCCGTTCGAGCTAAAATTCCCACATTGGCACAATTATAAATCTGAACATTGGTCATGTCTATTGTTGGAGTAGGAGTTCCATCATTTCCAGATACTAACATGCCAACTGTAGCATTTTTAATGGTTAAATTAGTAATGTTATTTCCGTTACTTCCAGGTAAAAACCAAACGGTTCCCCATTGTCCAGCAGCTTCAGAATAACTTGGCTCTAAACGATCTCCTTCAAAAGTAACTTCATTATTTACTAAAACGGTGCCGTCAGTATTGTATGTACTCAATCCACCATTAACTTCTAAATGTGCATCTTCAGCTACAATTAATCCTGAATTCGCATGGAAATGTACTCTTACGCCAGGATCAACAACTAAAGTTTCATTTTCTGGAATTTTAGCATAACCATAAACAACATAAGGTTTTGTATTCGTCCAATGTAATTCATCGCCATTAACAACGTCGGTATGACTTAAATTTGTTCCAGTAATTTTAATTGGATCACCATTTTCATCAACACCTAACTGTATTTCTTCGTACGTGTAATTATTCGGACTTCCGCTTCTTTCAGGATAAATAAAAACCGCATCTTGAATTAATGTTACTAATTCTACTTTTTGAAAATCGGTTGCGCCACCAAATTCAATTCTATCCGTATATAAAAAATCAGTCGGATTAGCAGCAGCCACATCAGAAGTCACTTCAATAAAAACAAACATACTGTCTTTTGCCAAAAGCTCTACGTTTTCAAATTCTTTTCCAGGAACACCATCAACCATTAATCGGTAGTTTGAAGCTTGTCCTTTTCCTAATCGAACTCTCGGAATAGAAATATTTTTATTACTATTATTATATACTTTTAAGGTATAAGTGCTCGAACCAATATTAGTAAAAACCGTATCTAAATAAACGGTTTCTTTTGAAAATGATAAGGTTCCAATACTCGATTCAAAATCAAGTTCGTTTCGACATGAAGTGAAACAGAAAGTAGCAATTAAACCAAGGAAAAGTATAAACTGACGCATATTTATTTTTTTATTTATGTTTTTTTATTTACCACGAATTACCGATTTTTTGTAATCTTAAAACAGGAAATTAATTCGAATTAATTATCGACAAAGTCGATACAAATTGTTTTTGAGCAAATTTTTAATTCGAGAATTCGTGGCTATAATTTTTATAACAGTATAAAAACGAAAAAATCTTCGTTTTGGTATATTTTTATTCGAAATATAAATTTGTAACTTTGTAAAAATAACTATTTATGTTTAATAAAGAAAAGTTTTTAGCACTTTGTAAAGAATGGTCTAAAAACACCTTAATGGAAACGCTTGAAATTGAGTATATTGACGCTGGAGAAGATTTTTTAAAAGCTAAAATGCCTGTCAATTCAAGAGTTCATCAACCAATGGGTTTACTTCATGGTGGCGCTACAGTTGCTTTAGCTGAAAGTGTAGGAAGTGCCGCTTCATTAATGTTTATTAATCCAGAAAAACAAGAAGTTCGAGGTATTGAAATCAGTGCCAACCATTTACGTAGTAAACGTGAAGGAACGGTTTTTTGTACCGCAAAAATTATTCACAAAGGTGCAAGTATTCATTTGTGGGAAATTAGAATTGTAGACGAAAACGACAAACTAATATCTTTGTGTAAATTGTCGAACATGGTTTTATCAAGAAGAGAAAGATAATGCAATTAACAGACAAAGCTACTTCCTGTTTTCAAAAACAACTACCATTTGTTTTGTATGCCAAGCCAAATGATGCGGTTTTACAAGCCGTTTTTCAAAAAGACGACACTTTACATGTGTTTGAAAACCAAAGTGGATTTGTATTTGCGAGTTTTTATCACGAAACCAATGTAGTTTTTCCTTTATCTGATTCAGAGGTTTTTCAAGAAAAAATTAATCTGAATATTGATGAGAATTCAGTTCAAATTGAGAATAAACTAAATGAAAACGCTCAAATTTCATTTGAAAATTTAGTCAGAAATGGCGTTTTAGAAATTGAAAACGGAACATTTGAAAAAGTAGTTTTATCTCGAAAAATTGAAGTTTCTCAATCGGTTGATTTTATCAAATCGTATCAAAATTTATTAAAAAAATATCCAACAGCCTTTCGATATTTATGGTTTCATCCGAAAGTAGGCATGTGGATGGGCGCAACTCCAGAACAATTAGCAAAAATTGAAAGCAATACATTTGAAACGGTTGCTTTAGCTGGAACTCAGGTTTTTTCTGAAAGCGTTACTTGGCAAGAAAAAGAACTCGTAGAACAACAATTGGTTACCGATTATATAAAAAGTAGAACAGAAAATTTAGTGGAGAGCTTACAAATTTCTGAATCATACACACAGAAAGCAGGGAATTTAGTACATTTAAAATCGGATATTTCTGGAAAATTAAAACAAAATGTTTTAGAAATAGATGTGGTAAAAGCTTTGCATCCAACTTCTGCTGTATGCGGAATGCCTTTAGAGAGTGCGAGAAATTTTATTTTAGAAAATGAAAAGTACAATAGAAAATATTATGCTGGTTTTTTAGGCGAATTTCAAATGCAGAAACAAACCAATTTATTCGTAAATTTGAGATGTTGCGAAATTGAAAACGATATCACAACAATTTACGTCGGTTGCGGAATCACAAAAGACAGCCAAGCCGATAAAGAATTTATAGAAACAGAAAATAAAGCCAAAACGATTTTGAGTATTTTGAGTATTCGCAAAACCTTTTAAACTCATAAACTAACACCTTTTAAACTAGAAAAATGAAACTAGACATATTAGCATTCGGCGCACATCCAGACGATGTAGAATTAGGTTGTTCAGGAACAATTGCCAAAGAAATTTCTTTGGGTAAAAAAGTCGGAATTATCGATTTAACTCGAGGTGAATTAGGTACGCGTGGCACAGCTCAAACCAGAGATGAAGAAGCTGCCGAAGCTGCGAAAATTTTAGGTGTTTCAGTTAGAGAAAACTTAAATTTCAGAGACGGTTTTTTTATAAATGATGAAGCGCATCAATTGGAAATTATCAAAATGATTCGTAAATACCAGCCTGAAATTGTGTTGTGTAATGCGATTACTGATAGACACATCGATCACGGGAAAGGTAGTAAATTGGTGAGTGATGCGTGTTTTTTATCTGGATTATCAAAAATTGAAACCGAATTAAATGGTGAAAAACAAACGTATTTCCGACCAAAATTATTGTATCATTACATACAATGGCAAAATATTGAACCCGATTTCGTAGTAGATATTTCTGGGTTTATAAACGTAAAAATGGAATCAGTAAAAGCTTATAAAACACAATTTTATGACCCAAATTCAAACGAGCCAAAAACGCCAATTACCTCAAAAAACTTCTTAAATAGTGTAGAGTATCGCGCTATGGATTTAGGTCGATTAGTAGGAGTCGAACACGCCGAAGGATTTACTGTGGAAAGATATTTGACAGTCAATAGTTTAACAGATTTAATGTAAAATTTTTATTTTTTTCTTTGCAAGTATCAAGTTTAGTATTATATTTGCACCCGTATTCATACATGGTGGTTGTAGCTCAGTTGGTTAGAGCATCGGTTTGTGGTACCGAGGGTCGCCGGTTCGAACCCGGTCTTCCACCCAAAAAAGCCTTACAGAAATGTAGGGCTTTTTTTATGCTTAAAATCTAAATCTCTCATTTTATTTCTGTTAATTTGTGTTTTCACTTTCTACGAAAATGCCAAATTGGAATACTTACATAAAAGAATATCAAAATTATTTGCGATTGGAACGTGGATTGTCTCCGAATACGATTCAAAATTATAGTTTCGATATTGAAAAATTAGTAGGTTTTTTGACAGAAAACAACATAGATGTTTCTCCAATAAAAATCACGGATGAACAAGTCCAACAATTTATTTACACGATTTCTTCACAAGTCAATGCGCGAAGTCAATCGCGAATCATTTCTGGATTAAAGAGTTTTTTCAATTATTTAATTTTCGAAGATTACCGAAAAGACACACCTTTAGAGCTAATTGAAGTCCCGAAAACAGGAAGAAAATTACCAGATACACTTTCCACTCAAGAAATAGATTTGTTGATAAATGCCATCAATTTAACGTCGCCGGAAGGCGAGCGCAACAAAGCAATGTTGGAAGCGTTGTACAGTTGCGGTTTACGTGTTTCCGAATTGGTTACTTTAAAAATTTCCGACTTGTTTTTCGAGGAAGGTTTTATCAAAATCACAGGAAAAGGAAACAAACAACGTTTCGTGCCAATTGGTTTGCCAACTCAGAAAATAATTTTGAACTATAAAGGCTTTATTCGCAGTCATTTACCGATTCAAAAAGGTCATGAAGATACATTGTTCTTGAACCGTCGTGGTAAACAATTAACTCGCGCCATGATTTTTACAATCATCAAAGATTTAGCTGTAAAAATCGATTTAAAAAAGACCATTTCTCCACACACTTTTCGTCATTCATTTGCCACACATTTACTAGAAAATGGCGCCGATTTGCGTTCGATTCAATTGATGTTAGGTCACGAATCTATTACTACTACCGAAGTTTACATGCATTTAGATAGAAAATTTTTAGCTGAAGTGATGAACACGTTTCATCCACGCGGCAAGTAGTTTTTTTAGAAGCAGAATACCAGTTTTTCAAAACACTAATCTTCGTGTCTTCCGCTATATCTCCGATTAGTAAAAACTACGTTTGCAACTTGTTTTTATTATCGGAGGATGTCGCTTCACCCACGGCTAAAATGGATGTTTTTTTGTGTTAAATCACTAAATAATTTTATATTAATTAGTTTTAATGTAAATTGGAGCAAAATATTTTAAGTGTTTTTAATTTTTAATGTTTTACATCAACCCAAATTACTACTAATTAATTTATAATTTTAATGAAAACGTATTCTATTCAGGAAATAAACCAGATTCTTAAAGGAGAAATTGTTGGAAATACAACCACTGCAATTACAGCTCCAGAACAATTGGAAGTAGCAAAAAACACAGAAATTTCTTTTATAGGAAATAAAAAATACGAAAAACTTTGGGCAACTTCAAACGCTTGTGTTGCCGTTGTTAATAATGATATTGCTATTGAACCAGGTGAAAACAGAGCGTTTATAAAAGTAGCTAATGCCGACTTAGCCATGTCGCAAGTATTAGAAATGTTCGCTCCGCCAGCACCAGTTTTTTCTGTAAATATTCATCCAACAGCGGTTATTGATGCATCAGCAAGTGTTGGGAACAATGCAAAAATTGGAGCAGGAGTTTATGTAGGTCCAAATGTAAAACTTGGAGAAAACGTAACTATTTATCCAAACGTAACTATTTTAGACGAATCTACTATTGGAAATAATACCACAATTTGGTCGGGAACGGTTGTTCGTGAGCGTTGTCATATCGGAAGTCATTGTATAATCCACCCGAATGCCACTATTGGTGCGGATGGTTTCGGATTTCGTCCTGATCCAGAAAAAGGATTGGTTAAAATTCCACAAATTGGAAATGTGATTATAGGAAATGGTGTAGAAATAGGAGCGAACTCTTGTGTGGATAGAGGGAAATTTAGTTCTACAATTTTAGGCGATGGCTGTAAAATAGATAATTTGGTACAAATTGGACACAATAGTAAATTGGGTAAATTTTGTATCATGGCAGGAATGTCTGGTTTGGCGGGTTCTGTAACTTTAGGAAATGGCGTAATTATTGGCGGAAGCGCTTCTGTAAAAGATCACACTGCAATTGGCGATGGTGCTATTGTTGGCGCTGGTTCTGGAGTTACGGGCGATGTTCCTTCAGGAAAAGTAGTGTTAGGTTATCCAGCTGTTGATGCGAGAGATGCTTTAAAACAATGGGCAATTTTAAAAAGATTAGTTAGAGATGCGAATAAATAAAAATTAGATTTATAAAAAACAAAAACCAGCTTTAAAGCTGGTTTTTGTTTTTTATAGCTTACATAATTTCTCTGCTGCGGCAATTAATGTTTCGTCCGTTTTTGCAAAACAAAAACGCAACATATGTTTGTCTGTTTGGTCTGCATAAAAGACCGAAATTGGTATGGAAGCGACACCATGTTTTTGAATTAATGCTGTAGCAAAATCTACATCATTTGTGTTTGAAATGGCATTATAATTTACCACTTGAAAATACGTTCCATCGCAAGGCATCAACTCAAAACGAGTGTCTTTAATTAAGTTCTGAAATAAATCTCTTTTACGTTGGTACATTTTTGAAATTTCATTGAAATCTACCACATCTAAATATCGACTAATAACATGTTGTGAAAAACTATTGACACTGAAAACTAAAAATTGATGTACTTTCTTTATTTCATGCATCAATTTTTCGGGAGCAATTAAATAACCAACTTTCCAGCCTGTAACATGCAACGATTTTCCAAAAGAAGAAGCAATAATAGTTCGCTCTACTAATTTTGAACGTGTGTTAAACGAAATATGTGGTTGCGAAAACGTAATATATTCGTAAACTTCATCAGATAAAATAAGAATTTGAGGATGTTTTTCCAAAATGGTTTCTAAAGCTTCAAAGTCTTGTTCTGTCCAAATTCTACCAGTAGGATTGTGAGGATTATTGATGACAATCATTTTGGTTTTAGAAGAAATAGCACTTTCAATTCGGTCAAAATTCGGTGTATAATCTTCGTTTAATGAAACACGAACCGATTTTCCACCCGCTACTAAAACTGAAGGTTCATAACTATCGTAACTTGGATCTAAAATGATTACTTCATCACCCTGATTCACAAAGGTATTTATGGCAGTAAAAACACCTTGAGTGGCGCCAGCTGTAACCAATAATTCAGTACTTGTATTGATTTTTCTACTGTATTGTTTTAAAGTTTGATTCGCAATTTTTTCCAATAAAGAAGGCAAACCCGCCATCGGTGTATATTGATGAATGTTTTCTCTAATGATGTTTTCAGAAATTTGCAATAAACGCTCATCTTCAGGGAAATTCGGAAAACCTTGCGATAAATTAATTGCACCGTACTCGTTCGCTAATTGAGACATCACAGAGAAAATACTTGTAGGTATGTTGGGTAGTTTTGACATGTGGTAAAGGTAGTAAAATAGATGTTTTTGAAAAAATATTAAATTTTATTTGGAAAATTAAAAAAATAAGATAAATCTTTGTGTCAGAAAATTAATAACCTTTTAAACGAAGAAAAATGTTTGTATTTAAATCATTACCTCAAAGCTTTACGTCAGTTGGAACTGATGTGGCTCTTCTTCGTGGCTTAACAAAATCATAGATAAAACATAATATATGAAAAAGCCCGAAGACATTTAGTTTCGGGCTTTTTTTGTTTATTCTAGAACCTTCAAAAAACTTTCCCGGAACGTATTCAAAATATTGCAATGTGCTATTGCTGTGCCTTTTTGGTACCTCTTAGCCCGTTGTTATGAATCATTTTTAAAATAATCATGGGAAATAAACTCTCTGGGAAAGACTTAATCAAATTAGGCTTCCCAAAAAATAATGCCATAAACATTGCCTTAGGGCAAATTAACAGATATCGAAAAAGAGAAAAAAAGGAAAGTATTTTAACCGAAGCCAAACAAGTATTGCTACATCCAGAAAAATTCAAAGGAGATGGCACTTGGGGAAAAGTCGCGGAAGGTTTAGTCAATCCAGTTCAAGTGAAGTTCAATGAGTTGAAAACGACAAGAGCTCCTTTTTCCATCTTTGGAGAAAACGAAATTGACGAACAAGCTAAGTTTCAATTGTACGACGCTTTAAAATTACCAATTTCAGTCAAAGGCGCTTTAATGCCAGATGCACATTACGGTTATGGATTACCGATTGGTGGTGTTTTAGCCACAGATAATGCGGTGATTCCGTATGGAGTTGGAGTCGATATAGGTTGCAGAATGAGCTTATCGATTTTCGATTTGCCAGCGTCTTTTTTCAAAGGAAAAGACCATCAATTACAAGCGATTTTGAAAGACAACACCAAATTTGGAATGAGTGAAACGCATAAAATAAAAGCCGATCACGAAGTGTTTTACCGAGACGAATTCAAAACAATTCCATTAGTAAAACAGTTGTTAGACAAAGCTTACAAGCAATTAGGTTCTTCTGGTGGAGGAAATCATTTTGTGGAATTTGGAATTGTGAAATTAGACCATCCGTTACCAGAATGGAAATTGGAAGCCAAAGAATACGTAGCGGTTTTATCACACAGTGGTTCTCGCGGATTTGGTGCAAATATTGCCAAACATTACACGTATTTGGCAAGTAAACAATGTCCGTTACCGAAAAATGTACAGCATTTAGCTTGGTTGGATTTGAATACGCATGACGGACAGGAATATTGGATGGCTATGAATTTAGCTGGAGATTATGCCAAAGCTTGTCATGAAGATATTCACAGAAGATTGGCTAAAGCGTTAGGAAAACGTATTGCGGTAACCATTGAAAATCATCACAATTTTGCTTGGAAAGAAATGGTGGATGGTAAAGAATGTATTGTGCACCGAAAAGGAGCAACACCTGCGGATAAAGGACAATTGGGAATTATTCCAGGTTCGATGACAGCGCCAGGATTTATTGTTATGGGAAAAGGAAACGAAGATAGTTTACAATCGGCTTCTCATGGAGCTGGGCGTTTGTTTTCAAGAGCGAAATGCAAAACCACTTTTACGCAAAGTCAGATTAATAAAGTATTGAAAGATAACGATGTGACTTTAATTGGCGGCAATATTGACGAAGCACCAATGGCGTATAAAAATATCAATACGGTGATGAATTTACAAACAGAATTGGTGGATGTGTTAGGCACATTTACGCCAAAAATTGTTAGAATGGACCGATAAGATGGAAAAGATAATTCAAATTACCTCTGGAAGAGGGCCTACGGAATGTACTTGGGTTGTGGCTCAAGTCTTGAAAAAAGTGTTGCAAGAAGCAGAAGCTTTACAATTAAAAGCAACTGTTTTGCAACACGAATCAGGATCGGAAAATGGAACTGTGGCTTCGGCAATGGTGCAAATTATTGGAAAAGATGCGACTGAATTTACGGATTCATGGGTTGGAACCATTCAATGGATTGGAAAAAGTACGTTTAGAAAGTTTCACAAACGCAGTAATTGGTTTATTGGAATTTTTGAAGTGGATACGATTCAATCTCGTGCCTTTTCTGAAAAAGACATTCAGTATCAAGCGATGCGAAGTTCTGGAGCTGGCGGACAACATGTAAATAAAGTGAGTTCGGCCATTCGGGCGACACATTTGCCAACTGGAATTAGTGTGGTGAGTATGGATTCGCGTTCGCAACATCAGAATAAGAAATTGGCAACCGAGCGTTTGTTATTGAAGCTAAACGAAGCGCAATTGAATCTTTTGAAGCAACAATTTCAAAGTCAGTGGACCAATCAATTAGCGGTGGAACGTGGGAATCCAATTCGGACTTTTGAAGGTTCCGATTTTAAGAAACTCAAAGTAGAAAAGAAATTTAAAGCTGTACGACAGCAATTAAAAAACGAATTAAATAAATTTAAAAACACATAGTCACATAGATTTAAATCTTAGAACTACCTGAAAATAGGAACGCAGATTTAACTGATTTTGCTGATTTTGGATGGGTTGATATGCTTTGCATATTCTGATTTACGCGGATTAAAAACTTTGCGAAACTCTGTTGTGTCACCCTGAGCGGAGTCGAAGGGCTTTGTGAAACTTTGTGTAATTAAATTTAAAAAACAAATATTATGAAAAACATAGATAAATACTTATTTCAAGCCTTGGATAATTATCCGTATTCGTTGGAAGAAACAACGGAAGCTTTGGATTACGCCTTGTCTTACGATGCGAAAAACACAACTGCTTTGTGTTTGTATGCACGAATAGAAGCAGAGCAATTGCAAAATTATGAAGCTGCAAAAACGTATTTTCAAGAAGCATTGGCTATTAATATAGATGCCGTAGCGGTTTATCCGTATTATTTGGAAACCTTGCTTTTGAATGAAGATTACGAAGATGCTTCCAAATTGATTGACTTTGCCTTAACGATTAAAGGTGTTAACAAAATGGCAATTTTATTAAAGAAAGTACAATTGTTAGAACGTCAACAAGATATTAAAGGTGCAATAAAATTAATGAAAGATGTAAAATTAGCTTCTTTTGCTAATGACACGTACGATATTGACGAGGTAGCCAACAGGTTAAATGCCAAAAAGGACTTACTAAAGCCAAAGAAAAAATCGAAGAAGAAGAAATCCGAGAAAAAAGGCAAGAAGAAATAAGAAAACCAGCTTTAGGGCTGGTTTTTTTTGTTTAGTTTCTCATTCTTTTATTTATAAGCTTTTGCCTTATTCTTTGAATTCCAGTGATGTCATCATCATTTAAATTCAAAACTTCTTTTAAAATTAATTTATCATATTTAGAAATAATTTCTTCAATGTTTTCTTTGTTTTCAAATTCTATAGTGAATTCGTCAAATTTCTCCGCAGTTATTTTTATGTATGGAATTGGTAATTTTTTAAATTCACTTGGAGTTAATTCTAAAACTCCGCCACCATAATATCTTCCATTTGTTTCTGCGAAAACCAATGTTAAAGAATTATAGAAAGAAAAAATAAAACTATTCAAATCCCAATTTTCTTTCATGTTTACTTTGTATGCTGAATCAGTTACAAGAGCGTTAGAATTGTTTTTTAATAATTTAGGATAGTTGTGGCATCGTTTGAAAAACAACGCATCCGGAACAGTTGAAATGTTTGGAATAACATACCAATTGTTTCTTATTCTACACTTATAACGTTCTTGAATTTTTTGTTCAGTACCAATTGATAAATATTCAGTTAAATTTTTAGTTAATTTATCATTATCATTTAATTGCAGTAATCTTGTTGGATGATTGTTTTTTTCAAGTACTAAAATATTTGCATCATCAAAAACAACACTACCATTTACAAAAAAGCCTTTTTGAATTATTGGTCTTGTATATTTAGAAAGGTTATATTTTTTTTCTATTTCTTTATTAATAATGAAAAAATTATTAGCAGCTGTCACTATTCCAGGTTTTGAATCAGTATAATAATCAACAGTTTTTAATTTTTGTTTTAGGTTGTCTAAAAAGTTTAATTCATCAGCTGTTAAAAAATGATGTGTCCATTTTACGTTAGAATCAACTAATAAATTATTGTTTTTCAAAGTATAAGAATCGTTTTCTAATTCTTCTTTAAACTCAATGTTAGTGAAGAATTCTCCTTTTTCATTATGTTTTTTATAGGCAATTAAAACAATTGTATCCTGACCTTTACAATCAAACATTAAATCATTAAAAGTATAAATTTCAATTCTTTGAAATTGGTTTTTTAAATATTCTCTAATTTCTTCAGCAAATTTAACTTGAAGCAATTCAGAAGGTAAAACAAATGCTAAAACTCCATCTTTTTTTAATAGAGTAGTGGATTTAACCAAAAAAGTTGTCCAAATATTTTTCACTGATTTTTCTGTTAGATTTTCACTAGAATGAATTTCTTTACATGCTATTATTTGCTTCTCTTTAAGTAATGTTTTTTTTATATAAGGTGGATTTCCAATAACCGCCGAAAATTTTGTTTTTGACTCAAATTCTAGAAAATCAATAATTTTAAAAACCGCATTTTTTTCTGACCATTTAGTTGATGCTTTTTTTAATTCTTCATTATTTATGTCTAAAGCAGTAAGTTTAATTTTTGAAGAGTCATTTTTAGCAAACTGAGATATAAATGAACCATCACCAACACTGGGTTCAAGTAATGAAATAGTAGTTTTACTTCCAAGAAAAGACAATACTTTTTTAGAAATAAAACCAGCTAAATATTCTGGTGTATAATAGGAACCTGTATTTTTTTTATCCATTGTAAAAACTTCCTAACTCTTTTTGTAAAAAATAATGTTTCTCGAAAAGAGGCGTTAGATTTTTTTTTATTTCTATAAATTCAACACTATCCTCTGGATAACTATTTAATTCATCAATTATTTTTTCGATTGCTATTCTGGTTTTATTATATTTCCAAAGTAATTTAATTTCCTCAATTCTTTGATCAAACTTAAAAGCAGTTGTAACCATCCATTCTCCAATAGAACTATTCCACATAATTGCTCCTTCCTCAGTTCTGTATAAGTGTTTTTCATAATCAATATGACAAGGATCTATATACCCTTCTTCTCCTTTGGTATAAATAATGTCACTTTGTGAAGGCCAATGAGCATCTTTATTATTATTACAAAACCTACAAGAGTATACAAGATTGGTATATTTTGATAAACCAATTTTACTATTAGATTTAATTAAAAAATTTTTAGGAACAAAATGATCAATCTCAAAATAAGTTTTAGTATATCCGAACCCATCAAAAGAACCACAATAACCACAACAAAAATTAAAATCTTCCTGTAATTCAGGCTTATGTTTACTATAGTTTTTACCTTTATCTGAATTAGAGGGTTCTAACCTTCTTTTAGGTAATGTTTCTCTTACGTTCATTATTTTTTTCTCTTTTCAATAAGTTGATTTAAAAACTCTTCTGCTTCTGTTTTTAAATTTTCTACTTCAGTCAAGTTTTCGGAAATTAATAAATATTCAGGCACTTCCACTTCATTTGAATTATCTAATACTTTTAGCTCTTTTTGTAATTTCATTAAATTATGTTTCTCTTCTGGTAGTAATTTTTCTTTCTTCCCTTTTTCTAATAGATAAGAAATTTCATTTTTTCTCCTCTGAATATGGCTCCTATATTGTTCGATACTTTTTTCAAGAATTGTTATAAAATATTTTGTATCTTCTTCATCATAATCTTCATCATTTTTGTTCAGCATATAATCTTTACTAAAGATTATTTTCCAATCTTCAACAAAATGTTCAGCGTCTTCTACTTTATTAGTGAAAATTATATGAGGGAATAATGGTTTTTTGTCATAAATTTCTCTTTCAACAGCTTCTCCATTAAACATTACCTTGCTTGATTCATCTAGTTTGTAATCAATCATTAATAAATCAATTTTTGAATTATAAACCTGTGACATAAGTTCTTCAATTGTCATTCCTTTGTGGAATTCATAACCAATAATTTCGATTCCATATTCTCTGAATCTTTTATTGTATTTACTTACTTGTCTTACATCTTCATCAATATAACCAATTTTGTATTTAGCTTCCATAAACTTTTATTTTCTTATTGGAAATGATATTAAAACAGAAAAACCTTTTTCTGGATTCAGTATGTCAACTGTACCATTATTATCATCAATAACAGATTTTACTAGATACATACCTAGACCTGTTCCAATTTCTTTTCCTTTCCTGTCTCTTTTTGCTGTTTTGAAAGGTAGAAATATTTCATCCTTATCCTCAAACACGCTATCTAAACCTACTCCATTGTCAGAATAGATTATTTCAATATATTCATTATTTAAACTAATACTTATATTAATAATTCTATCTTGTATTTCATTTAATAGATTAAACGAATCAATTGAATTATTTATGAGATTTGTAAAAATAGTTGACATATCCATTTCAAAAGCTCTAAAATTGTATGTTTCTTTATCTATATTATCAACTATATTCAATTGAATATCTTTTTTCCTAAATATTTGTTTCCATGATTCCTTTAATGACTTAAAGAATGGAGAAAACTCAAATTTACCTCTAGTTCTTTTGTCTTTTTTTATTGAAGTTAAAGCATACTCAACCCAATGGATTATTTTATCTGAGTTATCATTTAGTAATTCAATAATATTAATACCGTCACTGTATTCTATTAATTTCTTATTTTCTTCGGATACGATTGACTTAAATATACTTTCAAGTTCTTTTATTTCTATTGCATTATCTTTTATTTCTTTTAGCTCATGAGCAAATGAAGAAACTACAAGGCCTAAACTTGCTAACGATCGAACTTGAACAATTTCTTCATACTCTTGATTAGCTTTTTCATCATCGATAGCTTTAAAAGTATCTTTGAAAGCCTCTTCATAAGACTTTTTTTCTTCTTCCTCTTTTTTTTCTTGAAATAAATCTACTTTACTACTCTTTCCATAAAGGGATTCCTCTACTTTTTTTCGTTCAGCAACTATTTTATTTGCAAGTACTTCTGCTCTTTTTTGTATTTCCTTCTCCTTATTAATTTCTTTTTCTTTTTGATTTTTAAGAAATAATGGATTTAACATTTTTGTTCGGTCAAACTCAAATTCGTGTATTACTGCTACAATTATTGTTTTGAATGTGTCGAAAGTTTCATTTTCCTGTAATGCACCTCTATCAGATTTATCTATTAAAAGAGGATTGTTCTTTCTTGAAATCGTTATAATTCCTGCTGTTTGTTCTGGTCTAACTCTCCAATCTCCAATTCTTTGACCTGCACCGGCAGGACTTTGTGCAACCCTAGCTCCAAGTTTTAACCAATCATTAGTTGGATCGCCATACGGTCTGACTCTAAAAGAATCTCTATAGATTTTAACTCCACCAAATTTATCAAGTATTAAACGCCTTTCAGAAGTATTAATGGTTCTATATGGATAACCCTCTTTTAGAGAATTATTATATTTTAAATAATAAAATGTTAATTCGAAGTTTCCAACTTCTTGAAGCATTTTTCTATTTGAATCATCAAAATTCCATTTTAAAAGATTATCAATAGATTTCGAATAATTAAATGTTTTTTTCTCTAAAGTATTTAAATCGTATGGTGCATTCTTGTTTTTATATACATCTGTATAATTCTTCTTTAACAATTTTATATCTAATTCATTTCTTGTTACTTCAAAATCAATATTTAATGTTTCAGCATTATAAACGGCTTTTAATTTATAATCATAATCATTAAAAAATGCAGTTTCAACTTTACCATATTCTTTAAATTGTTGAAAATGTTTGAAATAAACTTCAAAAGGAATGTTAAGTTCTTTGGGAGGGATTAAAGATTCTAAACTTTTAAAAACACTATTTGTTTCATCATTATACCAATCGTCTTTTAAATTGGTTATTTTGATTATTGTACCATTATCAAAATTAATATTGTTAATAATTTGGCAAACTATTTCATTATTATTTGTTAATACTCTTAATTTATCTTTTAAATCGAATTTTAAAGGTTCAAGTTCAGCTTCAATTTCAGAAATAGCTTTGTCAGATTCGTCGAATTGATTCCAATCCATTTTCCAAAAAGAACCAATTTTGTCTTTTGCTTTTTTTGAAAGTGTCCACATCTCTGTTTCAAAACCCAGTCTGTCCAATGCAAATCTACCAATTCCTTTTGCGCCTGTTTTAGTTCGATTATCATCTGATATAAATTCTTTTTCTTTATTTCCAGTTCCAATTTGCATCCAATGGTCTTTAATAACTTTTTCAGTCATTCCTTCTCCATTGTCAACTATATATATAGTACTTTTCTCTTTTATTGGAATTTCAAGTTCTTTTCCACTACTATCTTTTATTTTTTTTGTTGGTACATCAAAGAAAACAAAGCAATTTTTTGCATCAGCATCATAAGAATTTTTCACTAATTCAATAATAGCTCCTTCTGGATTAGAGAAATTTTCTCTACCAAATAATTTACCAGCTCTTGCCGAAACTTTGAAAGTTATTTTTGCCATTATTTGATTTAATTTTGTAACAAATATATTAATCTTAAAATTAGGTTTAAATATTAATTTTAATCCTCAATAAGCACCTCTAAAATACTAATTGCGGCTTCACTAATTTTGGTTCCAGGACCAAAAACGGCAACGGCTCCGGCATCAAATAAATATTGGTAATCTTGTGCTGGGATAACTCCACCAACAATTACCATAATGTCTTCACGTCCGTATTTTTTTAGTTCTTCAATTACTTGTGGTACTAAAGTTTTGTGTCCTGCAGCTAATGAAGAAACTCCTAAAATGTGTACGTCATTTTCCACGGCTTGTTTCGCCGCTTCGGCAGGTGTTTGAAATAATGGACCAATATCCACATCAAAACCTACATCGGCATAACCTGTGGCAACAACTTTTGCACCACGGTCGTGTCCGTCTTGACCCATTTTAGCAATCATAATCCTTGGTCTTCTACCTTCTTTTTTGGCGAAGTCGTTGGCTAATTGTTTGGCTTTTTCAAAACTTTCGTCATTTTTTATTGCATTACTATACACGCCACTTATCGATTTAATTTGAGCTTTGTGTCGTCCGAAAACTACCTCTAAAGCATCACTAATTTCCCCTAAAGTTACTCTATTTCTCGCAGCTTCTACTGCTAAAGCTAATAAATTTCCGTTTCCAGTTTTCGCACACTCGGTTAAATCTTGTATGCTTTTCGTTGCTTTTGCTGTGTCTCTGCTTGCTTTTATGTCGGCTAATCTTGCTACTTGTTGCTTGCGCACCATATCGTTATCCACATCTAAAATGTGTAAAGGATCTTCTTTTTCTAAACGGTATTTGTTAACACCTACAATAATATCTTGTGTGCTATCAATACGTGCTTGCTTACGCGCAGCGGCTTCTTCAATACGCAATTTCGGAATTCCAGCTTCAATCGCTTTTGTCATTCCGCCAAGCGATTCTACTTCTTCAATTAACGCCCAAGCTTTTTCTGTAATTTCAGCGGTTAAGCTTTCTACATAATAACTTCCCGCCCAAGGATCAACCGTTTTGCAAATTTTAGTTTCTTCTTGCAAGAAAATCTGTGTATTACGGGCAATTCTTGCAGAGAAATCTGTTGGTAAAGCAATCGCTTCATCCAACGCATTGGTATGTAAAGATTGGGTTCCACCAAAGGCAGCAGCAGCAGCTTCAATTGCTGTACGAGCTACGTTATTAAACGGATCTTGTTCGGTTAAACTCCAACCAGAAGTCTGACAATGTGTACGTAACGCTAATGATTTTTCATCTTTTGGATTGAATTGTTTTAGTAATTTCGCCCAAAGCATACGACCCGCACGCATTTTGGCAATTTCCATAAAATGGTTCATTCCAATCGCCCAAAAGAAAGATAGGCGAGGCGCGAATTCATCAATTTTCATACCTGTTGATAATCCCGTTCTGATGTATTCTAAACCATCGGCAAGTGTGTAGGCTAATTCAATATCGGCCGTTGCACCCGCTTCTTGCATGTGATAACCCGAAATGGAAATCGAGTTGAATTTTGGCATATTATTACTCGTATATTCGAAAATATCCGCAATAATTTGCATAGAAGGTGTTGGTGGATAAATGTAGGTATTTCTCACCATGAATTCCTTTAAAATATCGTTTTGAATGGTTCCTGATAATAGGTTAGGAGTTACGCCTTGTTCTTCAGCAGCTACTATGTAGAAAGCCATAATTGGTAAAACCGCACCATTCATAGTCATAGAAACCGACATTTCATCTAGTGGAATTTGATCGAAAAGAATTTTCATATCTTCCACAGAATCAATGGCAACTCCAGCTTTTCCAACATCACCTTGCACACGAATATGATCAGAATCGTAACCACGATGTGTAGCCAAATCGAAGGCAACTGATAAACCTTTTTGTCCAGCAGCTAAATTTCTTCTGTAGAAAGCATTACTTTCTTCCGCAGTTGAAAATCCGGCATATTGACGAACTGTCCAAGGTCGGCGTACATACATTGTAGCGTATGGACCGCGTAAGTTGGGTGCAAAACCAGCTCCGAAACCAAGATGTTCTAAATCAGAAATATCTTCTTTAGTGTACGTTGGTTTTATATCGATTTTTTCGGCAGTCATAAAGCCTTCAGTTGTCACTTCCGACTTCTGACTTCCAGCTTCTAACTTAATATGTTGTATGTTCTTTCTCATAGCTTATTCTTCTAGAGCTAAACGTTCTTGTTCTAATTTTTCTGATAATCTTTTTTCGATAATCGGAGCGATTAGTGTTTTCTTGTCTTTTGTTTTTACGAAAGGAAACAACTCTAAATCGTGTTTCATTTTGTCGCCCGGATTTGGGTATTTGTTTGTTCCAAGTAAAATTTCTTTACCAGAATCGAATAAATCTTGTTCTTTTTGAGCGCTTTCAGAAATTTTTCTTTGAATGGTTCCTTCAATCAATTGTGTGATGAAGCCACCATTTGCTTCAATTTCTTTGAATAATTCTAAGGCTTTTTCTGCTAATTGTTCTGTTAAAGTCTCGATGTAATACGCACCATCCGAAGGATTGTTGACTTTATCGAAATAACTTTCTTCTTTTAAAACTAACAATTGATTGCGTGAAATTCTATCACCAAATTCATTGTCTTTATGATAAATCGCATCGTAAGCTAAGTTAGAAACCGCATTTGCGCCACCTAAAATAGCCGACATACATTCCGTTGTAGTTCGTAACATGTTTACGTTGTAATCGTATAAGGTTTTGTTACGTTTTGTTGGAGTTGCGATAATATGGCAATCTGAATTATGATTGTATTCAACTGCTAACGTTTTGAATAATAAACGTAAAGCACGAAGTTTAGCAATTTCGAAGAAGTAATTCGTTCCAACAGTTACTTCAATTGTAATTGGGGATCTCGACTCCGCTCGATCTGACAAGTCTAATCTATTGAAATATTCGTTAACATGTGCTAACGTGTAAGCCAATTGTTGCACCATATTCGCACCCGAATTTTGATAAATTCCAGATTGAATATTTAGAAAGGCGTTTTTTGTGTTTTTTGAGATTTCGTTTAGTTTTTCAAAATCTGGATTTATATTTTCAAACCAATTTCCTTCTTTGCATAATTGTCCGATTGGGTCAATTTGAATGATGAAATTAGCCTTGTTACTTGAAGCGAAATCGTTTAATGACTTTACGTATTCCGTTGAAAGAAAAGGTAAATTGAAATAATAGGTTACGTTTTCTAATGGCAAATCGTGCATTAGTTTGGCCACTTCAATTTTATCTGATTCGATGGTAAAACGAATACTTTCTGCGCCACGACTTAAGCTATCTTTTGCTTTTCTGTTCGACATTTGCATATCGTGTACGAAAATGTTTTGCAAAATGGTGAATTCTGTCGCTTTGGTATTGGAAGTATAAGTTGTAATTTCTTCGTCGGAATGGTAAAAAGGTTTTACTTTGATGCCTTCTGGACTTTCCCAAATAAGGGTTTCGTTATAATCGGCTCCTTTTAGTTCAAATTGAATTTGCTGTTTCCATTGTTTAGATGAAACGGCTTCAAAATCTGAGAATAAGTTTGTTGCACTCATTTTAGGTACGTGTTTTAAACTTTACTGTGGTTATTTAGCCCTGATAGTAGCGGTATCCTTAACACCCTTGAAGGGTTTCAAACCCTTCAAGGGTGTTAAGATAAAGCGAATAGCAGGAAGATAAGTGTTTTGAAGTCTTATTTTTCTGCTTCTAATACACTATCTTTTATTTTTTCTTCTTCGAATTCTATGATGTAAATGTCTTCGCTATCTTTTTTCATAAAGTATTTTTCGCGAGCATATTTTTCAATCATATTGTCGTTTTTTAAATGCTTTATTTTGATACTGTCTTTCGTGATTTCCGATTGATAGTATTTTTTATTGTCGTTTAATTCGTCAATTTGTTTGTTTAGAAAGCGATGTTCAAAGTACGAATAATTGTCGAAAAACAACATCCAAACGATGAAAGCAATAAGAATCAAATAGTACTTGTTTCCTAAAAAACTTAGGAAAGGAATTTTTTGTACTAATATTTGAAATCTTTTAAACATTATTTTTCGATACGTTGGTTAATTACGGCACGAACGACATCAATGGCCACCGTGTTGTATTTGTCATTTGGAATGATAATATCTGCGAAAGCTTTTGTTGGCTCGATAAATTGCTCGTGCATTGGTTTAAGCGTAGTTTGATATCTCGTTAAAACTTCTTCCATATCTCTTCCACGTTCTGCGATGTCACGTTTTAAACGACGAATTAAACGCTCGTCTGAATCGGCGTGAACGAAGACTTTAATATCGAATAATTCGCGAATTTCTGGATTGGTGAATATTAAAATTCCTTCCACAATCATTACTTTTCTTGGATGAGTTGAAATGGTATCGTCCGTTCTGTTATGAGTAATGAAAGAATAAATAGGTTGGTCAATTACTTTTCCAGCTTTTAAATCTTTTAAATGTTGGATTAGTAATTCGAAATCAATGGCGCGAGGATGATCAAAGTTAATTTTGGTACGCTCATCGTATGATAAATTAGCAGTTTCCTTGTAATAAGAATCTTGAGAAATAATTCCTACTTCAGTTGAAGGAAGTTCGTTCATAATTTGATGTACTACAGTAGTCTTTCCGCTACCTGTACCACCAGCAATACCAATGATAAGCATAAATGTTGTTTTAATTTAGGCAAAGATAGAAATATATACTGTAAAAAAAATTCTCACTTATGGGAAAAGTGAGAATTTAAACAAAAAAGTAACTAAAATTTAATTATGGATAAGCTGCAATAATTCGTTTATTTTTTGCGGGTTGTTAAAAGCACCGTTGAAAGAAGTGGTAACTGTTGCAGAGCTTTCATCTTGCACGCCACGTGAGGAAACACATAAATGTTTGGCATCAATTATTACTGCAACGTCTTCTGTTTCTAGGGCGATTTTTAAATCTTCCGCTATTTGCATAGTTAAGCGTTCTTGAACTTGGGGTCTTTTGGCATAATATTGTACAATTCGATTTAGTTTTGATAAACCAATTACTTTTCCAGATGAAATATAAGCGACGTGGGCTTTTCCAAAAATGGGCACAAAATGATGTTCACAATTAGAATAGAACGTAATGTTTTTTTCTACCAACATTTGGTTGTATTGGTATTTGTTATCGAAAAGCGTCATTTTTGGTTTGTTTTTCGGATTTAAACCAGAAAAAATTTCATCAATGTACATTTTCGCTACGCGTTCTGGTGTTCCTTTTAAAGAATCATCCGTTAGGTCTAAATCTAATGCTTTCATAATCTCAGAGAAATGAAATGCAATAATTTCTTTTTTTTCTGAATCCGATTTAGTGAATGCATCTTTTACCATTGGTGTTTCCAAAGAAGTAAATAAATGATCGTTACCAATGTCATCTACAGATAAATTTGAAAGCGTTTCAATTTGAAAATTATTTTCTGATTTCATTTCTTATTTTTTGTTTAACAAATGTAGTAAATTATTAAACAAAAAAACACGATTCAACTATAAATTTTATTATACTGTTATAAGAAAAATATATAGACTCTTGTTTTGACTATAAAAATGATTTGATTGAAAGTTTTATTGTGAGGATTGTAGTTGTCTTTTGTAAATTGAGAAATATAGCATAAAAAAAAACGACCTCATAAGTTTGAAGTCGTTTGTCGGGGTGGCAGGATTCGAACCTGCGGCCTCCTGCTCCCAAAGCAGGCGCGATAACCGGGCTACGCTACACCCCGTAATTGCGAGTGCAAATATACAGTTATTTTTATAACATCAAAACGATTTTCGATTTTTTTTATCGGATAAAATAATTTGTATTTTGTATATTTACCGAACCATTTAAATTTAATTATGAAGAATCTTTTTTACTTATTATTACTTACAACTGTCTTAATTTCATGTACTTCAAAACCTAATAAAGAAGATATTGTAAAATTAAACGGCTATTGGGAAATTGAAAAAGTGGATTTTCCTGACGGGAATAAGAAAGAATATAAGGTTAATGAATTTATTGATTTCATTGAATTGAAAGAGAATAAAGGAATTAGACAGAAAGTAGCACCACAATTAGATGGAACATTTTTAAAAGGAAATTTGCAAGATGCCATTAGAATTGTAGATAGTGCGGATTGTTGTTATTTAAAAACGAAATCGAAATTTACAAAATGGGAAGAAAAACTTCTTTCTGTTTCTGATGACGAATTTGTTATAGAAAACGAAGCTAAAATTGTATATCACTTTAAGAAATTCGTACCTTACGATAAAAGAAAATAAGAAAATAAGATGAAACGATTTAATGATGATTTTTCTATTGGTGATGTGATGAAAGAGTTTATGAAATCTAGCAAGCTTGAAGCGGGTTTGGATATTATAAACGTGAAAGAAACGTGGTTTAAAATGATGGGTCCGGCTTTTAAAAATTACACGGAACAAATTGAATTGAGAAGACAAACTTTATACGTGCAATTGAATTCTTCGGTTGTGAAACAAGAATTAGAATACGGAAAATCGAAGATTATAAAAATGCTTAATGAAGAATTGGGTAAAGATTTGATAAAAGAAATTGTGTTTAGGTGATTTAGTGAAAAGAGATAAGGCATAAGTGAAAAGAAAAGAGAATTATAAAACAAGAAAAAGGCGACTTGAAATTTCAAATCGCCTTTTTATATTTATATCAACTGCTCACTAATGAACACTGAATACTTTTTATTAGAATTGCTCTCTTCCAGCAAAGTGGAATGCACCTTCGATAGCAGCATTTTCATCAGAATCTGAACCGTGAACTGCATTTTCTCCAATAGAAGTAGCATATTTTTTACGGATAGTTCCTTCAGCAGCATCAGCAGGGTTTGTAGCACCAATTAAAGCTCTGAAATCTTCTACAGCGTTATCTTTTTCCAAGATAGCAGCAACGATTGGTCCACGAGTCATGAATTCTACTAATTCACCAAAGAAAGGTCTTTCAGAGTGAACTGCATAAAATTTCTGAGCGTCAGCAACAGTTAATTGTGTTAATTTCATTGAAACGATTCTGAAACCACCTTCAGTAATCATGTTTAAAATTCCACCGATGTGTCCGTTTTCAACACCATCAGGTTTAATCATTGTAAATGTTCTATTTGTAGCCATTTTTCCTAAATTTTTTGCAAAGGTAGTATTTAATTCTTTATTGCAAAGCGGTTTATTGAAAATTATTGAACAACTGTTTTTACAATACGGAAACCATAAAACTCATGTGTTTTTTCTGGAGCTGTAGAAATTCTGTTTGCTGGTCTAACATAGTTTGGTTGACTATCCCAAGAACCACCTCTTACACATTTCTTTTCTCCGCTTTCTGGTCCTTTTGGATTTTTACCATTTTCAATTTTGTAGTAATCTTTGTTGTACCAATCCCAACACCATTCCCAAACGTTTCCGCTCATGTCATAAATTCCTAATTCATTTTGCAATTTACTACCTACAACGTGAGGTTTACCATTACTATTTCCTTTATGCCAAGCAATTTCGTCTAACGTATTACTTCCAGAATATTTATATCCTTTTGATAATTTCCCACCTTTTGCAGCATATTCCCATTCTGCTTCAGTTGGTAATCTGTAACCATTAGCATTGAAATCACAAGCATAAAACGGACCGTTCATAGTGTAAACCTGAGTTAATCCTTCTTTTTTACTTAACCAATTACAGTAAGAAATAGCTTCTTCCCAAGTGATATTATTCATTGGTAATTTATCATTCCAACCCCATTTAGGAGCTTTAGGCATTTTTATTTTTTTAGCTTTAGCATATTGTTTCCATTCCCAAACAGTTACTTCAAATTTACTGATTTCGAAAGTGTTGATTGTTACTTCATGCTTTTTTTGTTCATCAACTTCAGCTGTTCCATCTGAATCATTCGATCCCATTGAAAAATTTCCACCTTCTACTTTAATCATAGAAAAAGGAAGTGTTGTAAACGATAAAAGAGTGATTGATATTAGTAGGGTTGTAGCAAGTAAAAATGTTATTTTTTTCATGTTTTTTAAGTTAAATGTTAAATTTGGGTCATTTTTCTGGGGCAAATATATAATTAGACACAAATAAAACAACAAAAAAACAGATGAATTATCATTAAAATCGATGAAATGCAGTTTATTTAAAAACTGAAGCGGTTTTTTGTAGTAAAAAATTGCGAATTATTTAAATTTTGACTATTTTAAACTCGTGTTTTAATGGATTTGATAATGAAACAATATTATTTATGAATTCTTTTGAATAAAATTCGCTAAAATTGCTTTTTCGCTCTTGTAGGCTTCCATTTGTAAACAATTGCTTTTGAATATCAGAAATTCGTTCTAATTTGTCTGCATGAACCCTTTTTTCCGCTTTTAATAGGCGTTTTTCTAGATTCTCCAAGCCTTTTGTTTGTTTTGCTTCTTGAGCTTTTACAGCACCAATAAATGACTTGTCGGTTTGTTCAGCAATTTTTAATAATTCAGAAAATTGGTGTTTTAAAGTTGCTTTTTGTATTGAAAAATCAATGGTAAAAGCCGAAAACTCTTTCGTTTTTTGATGTAATAATTCTTGTTGAGGTGAGAATAATTCCGACCAAGTAAGTTGTAGTTTGTCTATTTTTTCTATTTGCTTTTCTGTAGCGATTACAAACGAATTTCGCACAATTAAAATAGGAAAAGTAACATTTTGTACATTGAAATTACTTTTCAATTCTAACCAATATGCAATTTCACCAGCGCCACCAATATAGGCTAAGTTGGGCAAAATGATTTCTTGATATAAAGGTCGTAAAATTACATTTGGACTAAATTTTTCTGGCGAAATTTTAAGTAATTCTAAAATTTCCGTTTCTGAAAATACAATGTCTGTGTTGTTAACTTTATATATGTTGTTTTCAAAAACAATTCGTTCACGTAAATTATTTTCGATATAAAAAAGATTGATTTCTCTTGGATTAACTTGAACCGAATAGTCTTTCAATTGCTGAATCGTTTTCGAAACTTCAACAAATGAATTCTGATGGAGCAATTCATCTTTAATATAAGGAGTGAAAAGCGTTTTCAAGTTTTTGTCATCACCATCAATAATGACTAAGCCTTCAGTTGAAAATAATTCATTGGCTAAAAAACGAGTAGCGTCTGCTAAATTTGAATGTTCTAAATAAGATTTTTGAAATATTTCTTTCAAGTATTCAGCAGTTGAACCAACGCCAATTGTATCTGAAAATGCTTTATAGATTTTATCTAATCCTTCGGTTGATAAGCGGCCAACTGGTCCAAAACTATCTTTTTTCCAAATGATTTTTTTGTCTTTTAAATTGAAATGATTGATTTCTTCAAAATCATGATCTTCTGTCGCCATCCAATAAACCGGAACGAAGTTATACTCGGAATATTTTGCTTTTAGTTGTTTACATAAATTGATGGTTGAAGCAATTTTATAAATGAAATATGCCGGACCTGTGAATAAATTCAATTGGTGACCAGTAGTAATCGTAAAGGTTTTCTCCGATTTTAATAATTCAATATTAGCTTGAGTAAGTTCAGAAATAGGAAAATTTGAATTCTGATTTTTTAAAGCTTCAGCTAAAGTAATTCGGTTTTCTAAACTATAATTTTTTCCTTTTTCCTCAATTTGAGCTGAAAAGTTTTCTAAAGTTGGAAAGCGATGGTATAAAGATTGTATTTCAGGTTTTTCATCTAAATAATCAACAATTAGTTTAGAAAAATAACCCGATTTTTGAAATGAAATACAATCTGTTGGCATAGTTTTTTTTGTAAAAATAATTAAAAATCAGTTGCCATATTATCTTTTATTATCTTTTTAACGAAAAATGGCCTTTGTATTCTTTGCCATTTTCACGAGTAACCACAAACCAATAATCTGTAGATGGTACATCTTCTCCTAAATATTTTCCGTCCCAACCTATAGAATTCGTTCCTAAATGTTTTAGAAGCTTTCCATATCTGTCAAATATCTTAACAGTTAGATTTTGTTCGTTTTCAGAGAAATTTATTTTCCAATAATCATTATAACCATCTCCGTTTGGAGTGAAAAATTTCGGATACATCAATAAATATAATTCACCAGAAACCATTCCGCAACCATTTTTATCTCTTACAAAAACAGTATATTCCCCAGCTTCTAAATTATTGAATACATTGCTGTTTTGAAAATCAATTCCGTTAAGAGAATATTCGTAATCACCTTGACTATTGTTATGTAATAAAACGGTAATAGTATTGTTGTTTTCTGTCCAATCCGAGCTAATAATTTCTTGAATAGTGGCGATATTAGAATTTACAACAACAAAATTCTTTGTTGAAGTACAAGTTATTGAACCGTGATTTTCAGTGACAATTACCGAATAACTTCCTGGTTGTGTAATTGTTATTTGTTGTGTTGTTTCTCCTGTTGACCAAGTGTACGAATCGTAATTGTTTCCACCATTTAAAGTGATTAAACTTCCTTCGCACATTGGAGTAATATCATTTATTGGAATAATTGGCTTAGAAACCAATTCAAGTGTTAGTGTTACAACTTGAAAACAAGTATTCGGAGAATCAATTCGAACATAAAATGTATTTGTACCTATTACTAAATTGTAATTGGCAAAATTGGTTAATTGTCCATTCTGACTTAAAGCATTGCTATAATTGTTGTAATAACTAAAAATATTTCCAGTTGATGAAATCAAATTAGCGTTGAAATTCGTTAAGTTTTTTATTTCTACATTATCATTTAGATTGTCACAAATAATTTCCGAATAATTTGTCGCGTTTAACGTATTAATTAAGCTAATTATTACCGCT
The DNA here is from genome assembly GCA_040385445.1 of Bacteroidota bacterium. Classification (GTDB taxonomy): domain Bacteria; phylum Bacteroidota; class Bacteroidia; order Flavobacteriales; family Flavobacteriaceae; genus Flavobacterium. Next base: position 52,365 of record JAZKHI010000038.1, read on the forward strand.
AAACGATTCACACTTTCACAACCATTAATCGTTTGAGTAGCATAATATGTTGTGTTATTTGTCAATAATGTTGAGTTCGCTAACGGCGTTGTATTTGAAGTAGAATTATACCAAATAGTATTACTTCCGTTTGTAATAATATCTGCAAGTGTAGCATTTTGTGTAGTACAAAAACTTTGATTTGCATTTCCCGTTGGAGCAGGCGTGTTTTGGATTTGAACTAAAACAGAAACTCTATTACTTTCGCAACCATTTATAGTTTGAGACGCATGATAAGTTGTTCCGTTTACTAATGTTGTTGTGTTAGGTAATAAGTTTCCATTTGTAGAGGCATCATACCATTTTATGTTTTGACCAGTTATTGTGATATCGTTAATTGTCGAATTATTCTGAATACAAAATATTTGAGGATTTGTAAGTATTGGCGAACTTGTGAAATCTGTAAATGGTATAATAATTCCAATAGCTTCTGGAGAAATACAACCCAATGCATTTTTAATTTTTAAATGATATGTAGTAGGCGTTAAATTTGTCAAAATTGGATTTATTGACCAAGTAACTCCATTATCAAAACTATATTCACTTGCTAATGTTGAAATAGATATTGAACCATTACTATTATTACAATCTGGTTGAATGATATTAAAAAGCGGTGCCAAAGGATAATCAGTTGGTGTATTAATAGTTGCAGAAACTGATGATGATTCACAATTTGAACTGTTTTTTACTTTAATCAGGTAAGTACCAGCACTTAATAAGCCTGAATTTGAGTTTGATGTGTATGTAACTCCATTATCAAAACTATATTCAAAAGCAGTGCTTGTTATATTTATAGTTCCAAATGGGTTTACACATGTTGTAGGATGTGTAACAACGAAAACTGGATTTGGTGGTGTGTTTGGTGGTGAATTTATAACTGCAGTTGTAGCTAAAGACACACATCCAGAAGCACTACTTTTTACAACTACTTGATATGTGCCAGATGTAAGTGGGGCAGAAGTATTGTTGCTACTCCATGTTACTCCATTATCAAAACTAAAAAGTCCAGCACTACTTGTAACGGTTATTGTACCTGTTAACGCGGTACAGCTTGTAGGATGTGTTACACTTATAATTGGTGCAATTGGAATTGTTGGAGTTGTATTAATTGTAACTGAATTTGAAGTTGATAAACACCCAGCTGCATCTTTTACTTTGATTAAATAGTTTCCTGGAGTAAAACCACTTTGTGTATTTGAAGTTGAAAAAGTAACACCATTATCAAAACTGTAAAATGCTGAATTTGATGTTATTGTAATAGTTCCTGTTGTAGTTGAACAATCGGGTTGCAACACTGTGAAATTAGGTGTTGGAAGGTTAGATGAAGTTATAATTGTTGCTATACTTGCTGCTGAAATACAACCTGCAGCATTTTTGATTTTTAAGTTATAACTTCCTGACAATAAATTGGATTTGGTGTTTGATGACACAAAAGTGGCACCATTATCAAAACTATAATATGCGGCTGTTGTGGTTATAGTTATAGAACCATAAAGATTACTACAACCAGGATTGGTAACTGTAAAAGTTGGTGCTGCTATTGTAGTGCCAGAATTTAGTGTAACAATAGCTGCAATTGACGCACATTGTCCAAAATTATTTCTGATTTTTATGTAATAAGTTCCTGCTGCTAAATTTATTTTTGAAGGATTTGTAGTCCATGTAACCCCATTGTTAAAACTATATTCTGATGCAGTAGTAGTCACGGTAATACTTCCATCCGTTGTACCACAAGAACTTGGTTGTGTTATGGATACTAATGGTGCATTTGGTAAGTTAGGAGAAGAATAAATATATGCATAAGCACTTGAAGATTCGCATCCCAAAGAATTTTTTGTTTTTACATTATAAGATCCGGAAGGTAAGTTTGCTAAAGTTGCATTTGATGTCCATGTAACTCCATTATCAAAACTAAATTGTGTAGCAGGAGAATTTACAATAATAGTTCCTGAAGGGGTATCACAAGTTGGTTGAATTGAAGTGATATTTGGTGATGGAATGTAGAAATCATTTACATAAGTATATTGGCTTTGTGACGTACAACCTAAGTTGTTTTTTATTTTAATATTATAACTTCCAGCAATAGGATTTAATAATACAGGATTAGTTGTCCAAGTAATTCCATTATTAAAACTATAAAAATCGGCAGTTGATAAAATTGAAATATTACCACCGTTTCCACAAGTAGGTTGTAAAACGGTAACAAGTGGATTTGGTAAATAGTAATCATGAATAGTAACATTCATTCCGTATGGAGATGAAGTACATCCCAAATTGTTTTTTATTAAAATATAATAATAACCAGTAGTTAAATTTGATAAAACAGGATTTGTTGACCAAGTGTTACCATTGTCAAAACTATATTGGGTTGCAGGAGTTGCAATAGTTATACTTCCATTATTTCCGCATGTTGGCTGTACAATTGTGATATTTGGATTTGGTAAATAATAGGTTGATAGTGTTACATACATGCTGTTAGAAACACATCCTAGATTATTTTTAATAACAATATTATAACTACTACCAGCATTTAAATTTGAAAATACCGGACTCGTTTGCCAAGTACTTCCACCATTAACACTATACTGAGCTGCTGGAGTTGTAATTGTAATGATTCCTCCAACACCACAAGTTGGTTGTGTAATAGTATAACTTGGGCTAGGAATGTAAGGCTGTTGTAAATTTAAGTACTCAGAATTTGAAACACATCCAGCTGAATTTTTAACCATAATATTATAACTACCCACAGCTAAATTTGAAAATACTGGGCTCGTTTGCCAAGTACCTCCACCATTAACACTATATTGAGCTGCAGTAGTTGTAATTGTAATACTACCATTCACCCCACAAGTTGGTTGCACATGGGTATAAGTTGGACTTGGTAAATATGAATTTAAATAAAGACCAAATGAATCAGATACACAACCTGCGCTATTTTTAATTTTTATATAATAATACCCAGTACCTAAATTAGAAAAAACTGGATTTGTAGACCAAGTAACTCCATCGTTAATACTATAAAATGCTGCAGAAGTTGTAAAGGTTATACTTCCATTAGTTAAATTACAAGAAGGAACTACTGTTACGCTAGGTGTGGCTAAATTGCTAGAATTTAAATATATGTAATTTGTAGAGGATAAACATCCAGCAGTATTTTTTACTATTAGTGTATAGGAAGTGCTTGTTAAATTATTGAATACCGGATTTGTAGACCAAGTTATTCCTCCGTTAATGCTATAAAAATCAGCAGTTGAAGTGAAAGTTATTGAGCCAATGTTACCACAACTTGGATTAACTGATGTAAAGGTTGGATAAGGTAAATAATTAGTGTTTAAAGTTACATACGAATTATTTGAAACACATCCCAAACTGTTTTTAACTTGGATATAATAACTCCCTCCTGTTAAATTATTAAAGACAGGATTTGTTGACCAAGTTGAACCACCATCAATACTATAAAATGCTGCAACTGTAGTTATTGTTATGCTTCCTGTATTTGAACAACTTGGGTGAGCAAATGTAAATGTTGGATTTGGTAAATTTGGCGTATATAAGTATACATAATTAGAATAAGAAATACAGCCTAAGTTATTTTTAATTAACACATTATAAGTTCCTGGTGGCAAACTCATAAAATTGTTTGTCACCCATGTTGTTCCACCATCAAAACTATAAAAATCGGAGAGTGTATTTATAGTTATACTACCATTTATTCCACACTCTGGTTGAATAGTTTGAATAAGAGGAGCATCAAAATGTGGTTCGTTTAAATAAACATAACCTGTTTGTGAAGTACAACCTGCTGTAGTTTTTATTTTTATGGTGTAAGTACCAGGCGGGAGGTTTGTAGCTACATTACTAGTTGTCCAAGTTATTCCGTTGTCAAAACTATAAAAGTCAGCAATTGTAGTTATTGCAATACTACCTCCAGCTCCACAAATTGGTTGAATATTGGTTGATTCCGGATTAGTATTTTGTAAATCATTAATGTAAGCATATGAATATACTGAAGTGCAACCTAAACTATTTTTAATACCTATAGAATAGTTTCCAGAAGTTACATTTGTTAATGTATTACTTGTAACCCATGTTGTTCCTCCATCGAAAGTATAAAAATCTGAAACTGTATTTATAGTTATACTACCATTTACACCACAAGCCGGATTTATAAATGTAAATATTGGAGTTTCTAAAAGAGCACTGCTTAACAGGACATTGTTAAAATTTGATATACAACCTTGAGCATCTTTTGTTCTTATTTTATATGTTCCAGCAGGTAAATTGGTCGCAATTGGATTTGTTGTCCATGTTACGCCATTGTCAAAACTATAAAATGAAGCGGAAGTTGTAATCGTTATGCTTCCAAAATCGCCACAAAATGCAGGATTTGTAGAATTGTAATTTGGATATGAAGTTAGCGCTGCATTAATTGAAATTTCTAAAGCATATGAAATACAATTATTAATAGTTTTTATTTTTATGAAATAAGTTCCAGGCGATAAGTTACTTTTAGTCGCATTTGTTGTCCAAGTTACCCCATTATCAAAACTATATTGTGATGCAGGAGATGTTACTTGAATACTCCCAGTTGTTACAAAACAACTCGGTTGTGTTATGATTACATTAGGAACTGTTGCAGTTTGTGAAGGTTCAATTGTTACTGAAGCAATATTTGCACAGCCATTACTATCAGTTACGGTTACTGAGTAAGTTCCAATAGTTGTTACAGTAATACTTTGGTTGGTACTTCCATTATTCCATAAGTATGTAGCGCCAGGTGTTGCTGTAAGAACTGTACTTCCAGAACATACATTAAGAATTCCACTAATATATACATTTGGATTTTTTACTTCTAATTGTATGGCAATAATTTTAAAACAAGTAGCACTTTGGCTAACTCTTACATATATTGTTTTACTAACACTGCTATATGATGTATTATTTGCTATTGCATTAGTAGTAGCATTTGCGTCAGCAAAAGTGTTAAAATAACTAAACGTTAATCCTGTAACTGAGCTAACAATGCTAGCATTGGCATTAGTTAAATTAAAACTTTCCATTCCGTCATGGTTGCTATCACACAATGATAGTTTTGTGGTACTAACATCAAAATTACAAGTTGATGAACAATTTTGGAATGAGATATCCCAACCTGCATTTGCATCTGGATCAATTGCAGGGTTAAAAATAGTTCCAGGACAATTAGAATTTCCACTTATGTTATAAGTTGCGGTAACTCCTACATTATAATTTGCATTTAATATATCTGGAAAGTTAGTAGGGTTTAAAGTGAAACAAAATTGTTTATTTGTCGTGTCTAAACTTGTTGTTGTAGAAGTGCTATAAACGGATGTTCCAGAACTATTATATAAATTTAAGGTAATGGTTCCTAAAGTTGCAGTTATACCACCAGAATTTGGAACGGTATAACTTCCACAAACATTTATTGGTAAGGTACTACATACTTTATTTAATGGGTTTAATTCAATAGATCCTTGGAGGTTTTCATTAGTATGCAAAAGACAGATATCATCAACATACATGTAGCCAAAATGAGCTCCAAATCCACAACGAGATGCCATAAACTCAACTGTAAATTCTTCATTATTTGGAATAGATGAAATATCTAATAATCCAGATTGCCAATTGGCTGTATAAAGAATTGCAGCTCCAGATCCTGGTATTTTTGTAAAGATACAATTGCTTTCATCGCCGATTAAACAAAATTCATCTACAACAATTCCTGAAGAATTAATAATTCTAGCTTTAATAAAAGGTTGATTGTCTTCGTGTCCAGTATCGTAAACTGTCATTAATACAGCTTTGAAATTGTATTTTAAATAATTTTCATTATTGGTTTTAAATCTTTTACCTTGAACAATTGAACCATAGGTTGATGAACTTTCATAATTTATTTTCAAGGCGTATTGATCAAAAGCATTGATATTTCCAATATAAGGATCAATAAAGTTCGCTGGCACTGTTGTAGCCATAACCGAAGTGTTACTTGGATTATAAACATCAATATGAGAATTGGCAGTATTAGTAATTGATTGACATTGTGTAGGACCAGGTGGATCTCCAATAGTGTATAAAAAGTTTTTTAATTTTTGAGAACCACTAATATTTTCAGATTGTTCAAATCCACCATTAGTACACATTTCTACAGCTGTTAGATTCGCTTGAGTAACAGAAAGTTGTTGTTTTTCGTACTCTTTCTTTAAGTGTAATTTTGTGAAAAATATTCTCTTTTCTTCGTTGTTAGTTATGATTTTTCCATTTTCATCTTCAACAATCTTTGGTTCTATCGGCGTATTTTGGGAATAACTATTAAAAAAAACCAAGATTAAGGCGAAGCGAAGAATAATATTTTGCATGTATAAAATTTTAAAGTGCAAATGTATGTGATATTATTGAATTGACTTGTATGATATTGTTTTTTTTGTTTGATAAAACTTACATTTTTTTGCATATTTAATCTGATTTTTAGTATGCCGTAATTTTTTGCAAAAGCAATCGTTTTCACCATCTATAATTAATTTTTATCTTTGTAAAAACATTTTCTTTTGACAGACCTTCTTCTTATCACGCCGCCTTTTACACAATTGAATACGCCTTATCCCGCAACGGCTTATATCAAAGGGTTTTTAAATACCAAAAATATTTCTGCTTTTCAAATGGATTTGGGCATTGAAGTGATTTTAGAATTGTTTTCCAAAAAAGGTTTACAACAAATTTTCGATTCAGTCGAAGAGCTGCAACTTTCAACAGAAAATCTACAACGTATTTACAATTTAAAGAACGATTACATCAACACCATCGATGCTGTAATCGCTTTTCTACAAGGAAATAATCCAACTTTAGCACGTCAAATATGTAGTGGGAATTTCTTGCCCGAAGCTTTTCGTTTCAATCAATTAGACGATATGGAATGGGCTTTCGGAAACATGGGAATGCAAGACAAAGCCAAGCATTTAGCAACTTTATATTTAGAGGATTTATCCGATTTTATTGTAGAATGTGTCGATGAAAATTTCGGATTTAGTCGCTATGCAGAACGATTGGGTAGAAGTGCGAATTCGTTTGATGAAATGTATGCCGAATTACAAAATGAAACCACATATATCGATAAAATCACACTTAAAATTTTAGAACAAAGGATTAAAAAAGTACAACCAAAACTGGTTTTAATTTCTGTGCCTTTTCCTGGGAATTTATATAGTGCTTTCCGTTGTGGACAATTTATTAAAACCAATTTCCCTGAAATTAAAATTTCTATGGGTGGCGGTTTCCCCAATACCGAATTACGTAGTTTAAAAGATGTTCGAGTTTTCGAATTTTTAGATTTCATTACACTTGACGATGGAGAATTACCAGTAGAATTGTTATGTGAAGCCGTTTGTCATTCTGTCCCGAAACTTCGGGATGTTTCAGAAACTCAATTCAAACGTACTTTTCTCTTAGAAAATAACGAAGTCGTTTATAAAAATAACACTACAAAACACGATTACAAACAATCGGAAGTGGGCACGCCAGATTATTCTGATTTACTTTTAGATAAATATATTTCTGTTATTGAAATCGCCAATCCGATGCACAGTTTGTGGAGCGATGGTCGATGGAATAAACTCACTATGGCGCATGGTTGCTATTGGGGAAAATGTACGTTTTGCGATATCTCGTTAGATTATATTAAAATTTACGAACCCATTGCGGCTAAGACTTTAGTCGACAGAATGGAAGAAATGATTGCGCAAACGGGTGAAACGGGTTTTCATTTTGTAGATGAAGCCGCGCCACCAGCTTTAATGCGTGAAGTCGCTTTAGAAATTCTAAATCGTAAGTTGGTTGTCACATGGTGGACGAACATTCGTTTTGAAAAAAGCTTTACTCAAGATTTGTGTTTACTACTAAAAGCTTCTGGTTGTATTGCTGTTTCTGGAGGATTAGAAGTGGCTTCAGATCGATTATTGAAATTGATTGACAAAGGTGTAACGGTAGAACAAGTAGCAAAAGTGACGCATCATTTTACCGAAGCTGGAATTATGGTTCACGCGTATTTAATGTACGGTTATCCAACACAAACGATTCAGGAAACGATTGATAGTTTAGAAATGGTTCGTCAATTGTTCGAATTAGGTGTGATTCAATCTGGATTTTGGCATCAATTTGCCATGACGGCACATTCTCCAGTAGGTTTACATCCTGAAGAATTCGGTGTAATTCCACAACAAAACGGCACGAGCTTTAGCGAACTGGCGGAGCACATTACTTTCGCCAATAACGACATTCAGTTTACAGACAAAACCGGAATCAATCACGATAAGTTTAGTTTCGGATTAAAGAAATCGTTGTTCAATTTTATGCACGGCCTTTGTTTCGATTACGATTTACAAGATTGGTTCGAATTTAAGATTCCAAAAACAAAAATTCAACCAAATTTTATTGAAAATGCCATTCTAGATTCCTCTGATTTTACGCTAAAACCCACAGCGAAAATTATCTGGATTGGAAATCAACCAATTGAAGAACATTTTACCAAATCTAAAAAAGGAAACAGTTGGGAAATGACCAAACTAACCTTTCATATGAAGTCGGATAGTGTGGAAATTTCTCTAGAAAAAGACAAAGCCGAATGGATGAAAACTGTTTTACAATCAATTTCTAATAAAAGTGCTGCACTAAAAGAGGTGAAGCAAGATTTTGAAACGCATTTTGAAGATTTTGAACTATTTTGGTTTAGTAAGCCTATAAAAACTTTGCGCGAAACAGGATTGTTAATTCTATAACATTTCGATTAAAATACGTTTTATTTTGTAAAATTATTGTTATTATATTATTATCTTTATATCAAAACATGTTTTTTGTTGTTTTTTTTATATATTTAGAAAAATATTGATAATTCTTTATGAATGTAATTGTAAGTAAATTCAGAAACTCAACTTATTTCAAAGTAGTTACCCTGCTGTCTTTAGTTTCATTTGGATTACTACTCATCGTAGTTTTCCTTTATTTTTATATGCGAGTCCAAGAAAAAGAAATTTTTAAGAGCAGCAAAGAACTATATAAAAATGAAATCAACTCCCTTCTAAAATTAAATTCAGAATCGTATTCCGCCGTAGTAAATGATGCGACATATTGGGATGAATTTGTAGATTTTACCAAAACAAAAGATTTAAGATGGTTTAATACCTCAATTGCGATTTTAATTGACACCTATGATGTGGAACATTTGTCAGCGTATTCTGCTGACGGAACATTTATTACCAAAGTTTCTACCCTGAAAATCAAAACGAAAGACTTTATTCCTAAAGAAGCATTTGAGCGTATCAAAGAGAAAAAATTCGAAAAATTCTACATAAGAATCCCAGAAGGAATTGTAGAAATTTACGGAGCATCTATTCATCCTTCAAACGATCCATTTAAAAATAAAACTAAACCGTCTGGATATTTTTTCATGACTCGACTTTTAGATAGAGATTACTTTTCAAATATCGAAGAAATCTGTAGTTCTAAAATTAAATTTTACGAAGGAAATGAACAAGCTTTAAAAACGGTTTTTACTACAGTTCCACTTCTAGATATCAATAAAAATGAAGTAGCTAAACTCTATTCAAAGAGGTCTTATAATATCGATTTCTATATCACGAAAAGTATTTTATTTGTGATGGCTATTGCGATACTTTTATCGTGGGCAATTTTCTTTTTTTATGCGAATAAATGGTCGCGAGTGCCTTTAAATTTGATTAAGAGAATCTTAAAGAAAAATGACAAACACGCTATTGAAGATTTGAAAAATATTCAAGGTGAATTTCGTTACATGGGTAAACTTTTCGAAGAAAATTTCAAACAAAAAGATGAATTAATAGCTTCTAAAATAAAAGCAGAAGAAAGTGACAAGTTAAAATCGGCTTTTTTGATGAATTTATCGCATGAAATCAGAACACCAATGAATGCAATTGTTGGTTTTTCCGATTTGTTATTGGATGAAAAAATTTCAGAAGCAGAAAAGCACGAGTATGTTAGAATTGTACAATATAATAGTAGAAACTTATTAAGTATTGTAGATGATTTGATTGAAATGTCTAAAATTGATTCGGATTTAATTAAACCAAATTATAGCAATGTTAATTTGGATACGCTATTAAAATCTATTTTTGAATCGGCTAGTTTTTCAAATAAAAATCCACTTGTTACTGTTAAGTTTCAAGAACCAAGTGAAAAATTGAAAGGTAATATTGTTACAGATGTTGTGAAGCTTAATCAAATCATAATTAACTTATTAAACAACGCCTTAAAGTTTACAGATGAAGGTTTTGTGATTTTAGATTATGAAGTTGATCATGTTAATAATGAAATTATTTTTGAAGTTAAAGATTCCGGAATTGGAATGCCAGAAGAATTTAAAGAGAAAATTTTTAAACGTTTCAATAAAATAAATGCTAAAAAGATTTCTGCAAATGAAGGTTTAGGTTTAGGATTGGCTATTTCAAAATCGTATGTAGAAATGTTAGGAGGAACCATTTCTGTAGAAACAAAAGAAGGTTTAGGTTCTACATTTACATTTACAACGCCTTTACAATACGCCGAAAATGACAGTATTGAGGAAGCAAAAGTCAATGAAATTGTAAGTTATATTTTAGGTAACGAAGAAGTTGTTTTAGTGGCAGAAGACGATAATATTAATTTCAAATTGATCGAAAAACTATTAAAAATCTTCAATTTTAAAGTGATTAGAGCTAAAGACGGACTCGAAGCAGTTGAAATTTGTAAAACCAATCACGAAATCGATTTGATTTTTATGGATATTAAAATGCCAAATTTAGATGGCTACGGCGCTTTTCAAAAAATTAGAGAATTCAATACAAAAATTCCAATAATTGCTCAAACTTCGTATTCATTTCCTGAAGAAGTAGATAAAATTAAGCAACTCGGTTTCAATGATTTTATTTCCAAACCATTGGAAAAAGAGAAATTGTACGAATTGGTTAAAAAATACTTTAACAAATAAAAAAAACTTCAAATTTCATTTAACGAAAAGGTTTACTTTCCCTATTTTTACACTCAAATTTTAATAGAATATGAGTAAACCTTATAAAATATCAGTAAATCAAAGTAATTCCTTTGATTTTACAGATAGCGATTTGTCAAAATTAGACGCCGTTAGTGTCGAAAATAATCATTTTCACATTCTGAAAGATAATGAACCTTATCAAGCTGAGGTTACTTCATCTGATTTCAATTCAAGAAAGTATACAGTAAAAGTCAACGGAAATACCTATGATATTTCTATTGCTAACGAATTAGATTTATTAATTGAATCTATGGGAATTTCTGTGGGTGCGAATAAAGTAGTCAACGAAATTAAAGCACCAATGCCTGGATTAATCCTAGAAGTTTGTGTGGCAGTTGGACAAGAAGTTGCTGAAAATGAACCTTTATTAATTTTAGAAGCTATGAAAATGGAAAACACATTAGTGTCGCCACGTAGTGGAAAAATTAAAGCTATTGCCGTTGAAAAAAGCAACGCGGTTGAAAAAGGACAATTGTTAATTGAGTTTGAGTAAAAAGCCTCCCTAAATCCCTCCAAAGGAGGGACTTCAAAAATTGGGAGTAAAAATAAATATAAAGTATAACCATAAAACTTTTTACAAAGTTTTTCAATTCCCCCATTTGGGGGCTAGGGGGCTAACAATGAGAAAAATATTAGTTGCAAATAGAGGTGAGATTGCTATTCGAGTAATGCAAACCGCCAAAAAAATGGGAATTAAAACTGTTGCTGTATATTCTACAGTAGATAGAAATTCGCCACATGTAAAATTTGCTGATGAAGCCGTTTGTATTGGTGAAGCGCCATCCAATCAATCGTATTTATTAGGTGATAAAATTATAGAAGTTTGTAAACAATTAGGCGTAGACGGAATTCATCCGGGTTACGGATTTTTGAGTGAGAATTCAGATTTCGCAGAACTAGCCGAAAAAAATAACATTACGTTCATCGGACCAAAATCTAAGGCGATGAAAGTGATGGGAAGTAAATTAGCTGCTAAAGAAGCAGTGAAAGCTTTCGATATTCCTATGGTTCCTGGTTTAGATGAAGCCATTACAGATATCGCTTTAGCGAAAAAAGTAGCGTCAGAAATTGGTTTTCCAATTTTAATTAAAGCGTCTGCTGGTGGTGGTGGAAAAGGAATGCGTATCGTGGAAAACGAAGCCGAATTTGAATCACAAATGGACAGAGCAATTTCAGAAGCAACAAATGCTTTTGGAGATGGTTCTGTTTTTATTGAAAAATATGTAGGTTCTCCTCGTCATATCGAAATACAAATTATGGCGGATAGTCATGGAAATATCTTGTATTTATTCGAAAGAGAATGTAGTATTCAACGTCGTCATCAAAAAGTAGTAGAAGAAGCACCTTCTTCAGTTTTAACTCCAGAAATCAGAAAAGCAATGGGTGAAGCGGCTGTAAAAGTGGCGCAATCTTGCGATTATTTGGGAGCTGGAACAGTTGAGTTTTTATTAGACGAAAACAAGAATTTCTACTTTTTAGAAATGAATACGCGTTTGCAAGTGGAACATCCGGTAACGGAAATGATTACAGGTTTAGACTTAGTAGAAATGCAAATTCGTGTCGCTCGAGGCGAAAAGTTAAGTATTACTCAAGACGAGTTACAAATTAAAGGTCACGCGATGGAATTACGTGTGTATGCTGAAGATACGTTAAACGATTTCTTACCAAGTGTTGGACATTTAGATGTGTACCAAATTCCGGTAGGTGAGGGCATCCGTGTGGATAATGGTTTCGAACAAGGAATGGATGTGCCAATTTATTACGATCCAATGTTAGCCAAGCTAATCACGTATGGTAAAACGCGTGAAGAATCTATCGAATTGATGATTAAAGCAATTGCGAATTATCATATTGAAGGAATTAGTACGACGTTGCCTTTCGGGACGTTTGTAATGGAGCATGAAGCGTTCCGTTCTGGAGATTTTGATACAAATTTCGTAAAGAAATATTACGACAGTAACAAACTAAAAGCAAAGTTTGATAAAGAAGCTGAGGTTGCGGCTTTAGTGGCTTTGAAAAGATATTTAGAAGATAAAAATATAGTTAGAATACCTAACTAATTTAAGGCAAAAGTGACTTCGAGAACCTCAGTCACCGTTGCTTGAGGTGTCACACTGAGCTTGTCGAAGTGCACTCGAAAGCAACGTTCCAGATAGTAAAAGTAAAAGAGCAAATAGCCAAATGCTAATTGCTAAAAGCTAAAATAGATATGCAAGACAAAATAAAAATATTAGAAGATAAAATTGCCTTAGCTAAATTAGGCGGTGGTGAAAAACGTATCGCTTCGCATCATGCTAAAAAGAAATTAACGGCAAGAGAAAGAGTAGAATACTTATTAGACGAAAATTCTTTTGAAGAAATCGGTATGTTGGTTACACATCGTACTACAGATTTCGGAATGGAGAAAGAACAATATTACGGAGATGGAGTAGTAACAGGTTACGGAACTATCAACGGAAGAGCGGTTTATATTTTCGCACAAGATTTCACTGTTTTCGGTGGTTCGTTATCTGAAACGCATGCGGAGAAAATCTGTAAAGTGATGGATATGGCCTTGAAAAATGGAGTTCCAATGATTGGATTAAACGATTCTGGTGGAGCGCGTATTCAAGAAGGTGTGCGTTCATTAGGTGGTTATGCTGATATTTTCTACAGAAACGTTCAGGCGTCTGGAGTGATTCCGCAAATTTCTGCAATTATGGGACCATGTGCTGGTGGAGCAGTTTATTCTCCAGCTATGACCGATTTCACGATGATGGTGGAAAACACAAGTTATATGTTTGTGACTGGACCTAACGTAGTGAAAACCGTTACGAATGAAGATGTAACTTCAGAAGAATTAGGAGGTGCGAGTACGCATTCTACGAAATCTGGAGTGGCACATATTACTTCTGAAAATGGAATTGAATGTTTGGAAGATATCAAACGTTTGTTGAGTTATATGCCTCAAAATAATAGAGAAACAGCTCCGGCGATTCCTTTTGAATTAAAAGACGAAATTAGAGAGCAATTGAGTAATATCGTACCAGATTCTGCGAATAAACCGTACGATATGCACGAAGTGATTAAAGGAATTATTGATCAAGATTCTTTCTTTGAAATTCATAAAAACTTTGCCGAAAACATTATTGTTGGTTTTGCTCGTTTGGGTGGAAGAAGTATTGGTATTGTTGCCAATCAACCGATGTTTTTAGCAGGATGTTTAGATGTAAACAGTTCGATAAAAGCAGCACGATTTGTACGTTTTTGTGATTGTTTCAATATTCCTTTATTAGTATTGGAAGACGTTCCAGGATTTTTACCAGGAACAGACCAAGAGTGGAACGGAATTATTACGCATGGAGCGAAATTATTATATGCTTTTAGCGAAGCGACTGTACCAAGAATTACAGTAATTACACGTAAAGCTTATGGTGGTGCATATGACGTAATGAACTCGAAACACATTGGTGCGGATATGAATTTTGCTTGGCCAAGTGCCGAAATTGCCGTAATGGGAGCAAAAGGAGCTTCGGAAATTATCTTTAAGAAAGAAATTAGCGAAGCAGCCGATCCTGCAGCAAAATTATTAGAAAAAGAACAAGAATATGCTGATTTATTTGCGAACCCTTACACGGCAGCGCAACGTGGTTTTATTGATGAGGTTATTTTACCAAAAGACACTCGTAAGAAATTGATAAAAGCGTATAGCATGTTAGAAAACAAACAGGTTTTATCACCGCCAAGAAAACACGGTAATATTCCTTTGTAAGACTATTATAGAAACAGAAACTCCCAATGGAAATTGGGAGTTTTTTTATGCGCATGTGTGAATTGGAAAAGTGTACTTGCGGAAGCTAGTTTTGGAAATGAAGTTGCTCATATCGGAAATGAAGTTGCTTAAAGCGGAAACAATGTTGCTCATATCGGAAATAAAACTACTCAAAGTGGAAATGATGTTGCTTAAAGCGGAAACAAAGTTGTTCAAACTGGAAATGAAGTTGCTTAAAGTGGAAATGAAGTTGTTAGTTTTGGAAACGATGTTGATTAAAGTGGAAATAAAGTTGAAAAGTATTTCTTTGTAAAAACAAAAACTCCCAATTTGCATTGAGAGTTTTTTTGTGTTTTTTATTTTTAAATGCTGTGCAAAGTCTCCCGACTTTGAACTTGTTTTTTGCTTTTTTTGTGGCTCAAAGTCAGGAGACTTTGCGCAGCGGGGAAATGAAATTCGACGCCTTTCGCGTGATTAGTTTTTATGTTTTTTTACCACGCGAAGGGATTCGCGCGGGAGCAGGGATATTTCTCACAACTGAAAATTATTCTTTTGTTAGCATTTTACTTAACGTTATATCTGGTTGATGTATTTGCAAAACTTTGTATCCGGTAATTACTTCATTAGATAATTGATTTACTTCGTTAGTATTTCTAAGTAAGTTTTTATATTCAATATAACCATTTTCTTTTTCAGCTCTAATTTTTAGGTTAGAATCAAATTGAATCATAAGAGTTTTAATAAGTTTTTCAAATGCACTTTCATAATCAGAATATTTATCTAAAAATTCTTTTGTATTATTTATTGTTAATTTTCCAATTGAATCTTCATTCAAAATTTTCTTTAATGTAAATAACATAAAAAACTTTGTTGGCTGATATGATCTTACAACTGGAACAGAAATGAGATTAAGATTTTTTTCAATTATTGTAAATAATTTTCTTAAGAAATATATAAGGTGAACATTAGTGTGTCTTGTGAAAATTTGATCATAATTGTTGTTGAAAATAGAAGATTTTAAATGCGCATTTGAAGGACTCTCATTTACAAATGAAAAAATTAATTGTGCTGCAGAAGTATTTTCAATAGTTTCTAAATTAGGATTCATTGTTTCTCCTTTTTTAATTTTATATTGATATTCTTTACCAAAGTATTTAGCAAATTGATTTTTTAAATCTAACTGAAATTTTTCTCTAGACTTTAAATCGGAAGTTTTTATTGGATTTTGATTGTTTGCAAAATAAGTTATTTCTTCAGATAGTTTAGTGTTTTCTCCAGTTTCAACAATTTTAATTGGAATTCTTAATTTTTGTGTAAGAAACTCTCTGTTTTCATATAGAGTTAAAGTAGATTGGCAACCGTTAACTATGGAGTAATTTGTAATTGTAACTTCATTTTTTGATTGGATCGCTTTTTCAGTAATAATTGTAATTCCATTGTGAAAAAGCGCAAAACTAGAATGCTTAGTTTGGTCTTGTATTGTATTAGTTATTGATTTATTTACATTGGTTTTGCCTCCTAAACCATATCTAACATTTTTAGCAAAAAGTGATTGATCAACAATTCCTTTTAAATCAAGTAGCTCGCTTGCTTTAGGAATTATTATGTAAGATTTAAATGTTTTTGAATAATCTATTTTATTAACATCAATTGATGTTTTAAATGTAAATACATCTTTAACTAAATCATCGTCACTACTGAAAGTATAATTATCAAAAAGTCTTTGATTGTCCCAATATTCAATTTTATTTTGAGTAATTTGAATGTAATCTTTTGCCGAATTATCAAAATATCCT
This sequence comes from Bacteroidota bacterium, assembly GCA_040385445.1. Classification (GTDB taxonomy): domain Bacteria; phylum Bacteroidota; class Bacteroidia; order Flavobacteriales; family Flavobacteriaceae; genus Flavobacterium. Next base: position 69,025 of record JAZKHI010000038.1, read on the forward strand.
GTTGTGATAAAATAGCCTTTAAGTGTATATCCATTAGTTAATTTTTGAAAGACATCAAGCTCTTTAACTAAATCTTTTAATTCTTTTGAAGCACGACTGTCATCAAGTTTGTCTAAATTTTCTATTCGGAACCACTCCAGTGAACCTAGTAATTTTCTTAATTCACCATCACCATCACCTTTATTAAATTTTTCTCTTAATTTAGATTGTAACAAGATCACTTCTTTAGAATCGTCATCTACATAAATTCCATCAATTCCTTTATCGTTTTTATGATCACAAACTATATCGTATGCTAGACCTTCATCTATTCTGAAAAAATTGACTAGATACCAAATCAAAAAATTTATAGATTTTTCTTTTCCGTTATCTTTATAAAATTGTAATTCTTTATATAGTTTTTTTTCAAATTCTGTTTTTGTGAATTTCATTAGTATTTTTGTTTAAGTTATGTTTATTTATTAAGATTTTTAATTCGTTAGATAATATTTAATAACATTCTTTCCCCAAACATACAAAAAATCCCACAAAAAAAGACCGCCAAAAGCAGTCTTTCTATATCAGTTATCAACAATTTTATTATACTGGCACGTTTACAAAATCCATTCGTACCAAACCGTCATCGTCAATTTTTGTCAGTGTAATTTCGTGTAAAGTGTTGGCTAATTCTGGGTTCCAAGGTGTTTTTACTTTCACGTAGTTTTCGGTAAAACCCGTAATGTAACCTTCTTTGTTTTCGTTTTCAAACAAAACTGTACGAGTCGTGCCAATTTGGCTTTCGTAATACGCTCTACGTTTTTTCACAGAAAGCCCACGTAACATTTTACTACGTTTGCTTCTTACGTTTGCTGGCACAGCGCCTGGCATATTCGCCGCTTCCGTATTGTCGCGCTCACTATACGTAAACACGTGCAAATACGAAATGTCCATTTCATTTAAATAATTGTATGTTTCTAAAAAGTGTTCGTCGGTTTCACCTGGAAATCCAACAATTACATCCACACCAATACAAGCGTGTGGCATCACTTCCTTAATTTTATTTACGCGTTCCGTATAAATTTCACGTTGGTAACGACGCTTCATTTTTCCTAAAATTTCATTGCTTCCACTTTGTAACGGAATATGAAAATGCGGTACAAAAGTTCTGCTTTTGCTTACAAATTCTATCGTTTCGTTTTTTAGTAAATTAGGCTCAATGCTTGAAATTCTTAGTCTTTCAATACCATCAACCTTATCTAATTCTTGAACTAATTCTAAGAAAGTATGTTCGTGTTTTTTATTTCCAAATTCACCTTTACCGTAATCACCAATATTTACACCAGTTAACACAATTTCCTTAATGTTTTGCTCCGAAATTTCTTTGGCGTTTTTCAACACATTTTCTAAAGCATCACTTCTCGAAATTCCACGCGCTAACGGAATCGTACAATAAGTACATTTATAATCGCAACCATCTTGCACTTTTAGAAAAGCACGCGTTCTGTCGCCAATTGAATAACTGCCTACGTAAAAATCGGCTTCTTCAATTTCACAACTGTGTACTTCGCCCATATCGTTTTTAGATAGGTCGTTAATGTAATCGGTGATTTTAAATTTTTCTGTTGCACCCAAAACCAAGTCTACACCATCAACTGCGGCTAATTCTTCAGGTTTCAGTTGGGCATAACAACCCACAGCGGCAACAAAAGCTTTGTCGTTTAGTTTCATGGCTTTTTTCACCACCTGTTTAAACTGTCTATCGGCATTTTCCGTTACCGAACACGTGTTAATCACATATATATCGGCAACTTCTTCAAAATCAACTCTATCAAAACCTTCTTCTGTGAAGTTTCTGGCAATAGTAGAAGTTTCCGAAAAATTCAGTTTACAACCTAGTGTATAAAAAGCTACTTTTTTTCTATCAGACATAATCATTCTCAATTTAGTTTTCTCCGTTTTGTCACACTGAGCGGAGTCGAAGTGTGGGCGTGCCCTTTTAGGTCGTGCTATCCGTTACAATCTTTTTTATTTGTGCTCAATTGTCACACTGAGCGGAGTCGAAGTGCTTTACACTACTATAAAAAAGGATTTTCGCTCTTATCACTCACGCAAATCGGTTGCAAAATTACGTATTTTTTATATAAGGAGCAATAGCTTGATAGTAAGACATAAAGGTTCATTTTGCCACGAAGTCACAAAGGCGCGAAGGTTTTGATAAAAAGTTTAAAATTAAAAACGTCAGTTCGAGTGTTTTTTGTGTAGTGAAATGAAACAAAAAATGTATCGAGAACCTTTTTAATAACAATATTTCTTGTTCTGTCACCCTGAGCTTGTCGAAGGGCATTCCGATTCATGCTTCATCGGAACACTCGAACTGACTAAATTTTGTTTTGAAACAAATAAAATAGTGATTAAAAACGATTATATTTTTCTTTTTAAAAAAGTTTGTAGGTTTAATATAAATACCTATATTTGCACCCTGAAATAAAAACAAAATTAACAAAAGGTTATAAGGCGTTTACACCTTTTTATGTAAAAAGCCGCGAAACAAATTATAATCATACATTTAAAGATTTACAAAATGAGAAAAGGAATTCACCCAGAAAATTACAGATTAGTCGCTTTTAAAGACATGTCTAACGAAGATGTATTCATCACAAAATCAACAGTTGAAACTAAAGAAACTATCACTCACGAAGGTGTTGAGTATCCAGTTTTCAAAATGGAGATTTCTAGAACTTCTCACCCTTTTTACACAGGTAAATCTAAACTTATTGATACTGCAGGTCGTATTGATAAATTCAAAACTAAATACGCTAAATTCGATAAAAAATAATATCAAATTTATCTATCATACAAAACCTCGAATTTATTCGGGGTTTTTTTATTTTTATAAGTCAAATTTCTTTGTAAATTTGAATCGTTGGGTTTTCACGCAAAACCTTTTAAACTTTTAAGCGCAAACCTTTTAAACTTTTTCAATGAACTATATACTTTTTGATGGACCGCATCGTAACGCTTTGTTACCCTTTACATTCACCAGACCTGTTGCCGATATTCGTGTTGGGATTTTAACCATTCGTGAAAAATGGGAAAAACATTTGGGTTATACCACAACAACAATCACCGAAGAATATTTGTCTGACAAATGGCCGATGGTGGAAATGGAAAACAACGTGATGATTAACGCGTCGTTTTTACCGAATGAAATTTTGGTGGAAATGGTAAAGAACTTAGAGTTAAATCAGGCTATTTTTCAAGATGAAGAAGTGGTAGCGTTTTATGCTAAAGAAGGAGAAGAAGTGGATTTCGATAGTTTTGAAGTCATTGAATTTACAGAAGAATGTATCAAAATAGAAAACACTTGGGATATTTTTCAAAAAAATGATGTGGCCATTCGTGAAGATTTCGAATTGCTAACAGAAGACCGATATTCGCAACCGATTCCTAAATCGGTAAACGTATTGTCTCCAGAAAATATTTTCATTGAAGAAGGCGCGAAGTTAGAATTCGTAACCTTAAACGCATCAACAGGACCCATTTACATCGGTAAAAATGCCGAAATCATGGAAGGTTCTGTTATTCGTGGACCTTTTGCTTTGTGCGAATCGGGTAGAGTGAAACTTGCTACAAAAGTATATGGCGCAACGACTGTTGGACCACATTCTGTAATTGGTGGTGAAGTGAATAATTCGGTTTTATTCGCGTATTCGAATAAAGGTCATGATGGATTTTTAGGAAATGCCGTTTTAGGTGAATGGTGTAATATTGGAGCAGATAGTAACAATAGTAACCTGAAAAATAATTATGAAGAAGTGAAATTGTGGAGCTACGAAACGGAGAATTTCGCTAAAACAGGCTTGCAATTTTGCGGTTTAATGATGGGAGATCACAGCAAATGCGGTATCAACACGATGTTTAACACTGGAACTGTTGTTGGTGTAAGTACAAACATTTTTGGAGCTGGATTTCCAAGAAATTTCGTTCCAAGTTTCAGTTGGGGCGGTGCTTCAGGATTTACAACCTATGTAACCAAAAAAGCGTTTGATACGGCTAAAATTGTAATGGCGCGACGTAATGTAGAATTCTCGGAAGAAGATGCTAAAATTTTAGAACATGTTTTTGAAGAAACTAAAAAATATAGAAAAGAGTAGGTACACAGATTTAAACTGATTTTTATTTACCGCAGATTTACAGATTTTATTAATTTGTGAATCTGCGGTTTTTTACTTTCGCTCAAACCAAATCCTCAAACTTGTCACGCTGAAAGCGTCTCAATAATTTTACATAGTTTGCTGAGACGCTTTCAGCGTGACAAACTTTGTGTTGAGTTTTTTAAAAAACTAGTTTTCGCTTAAGTTTTTAATCAATTCAATAGCTTTTGGCATCGCTTCATTGAAAAAGCCAACATAATTGTCTAAAGTGTCAATGTTGACCGTTAGTGTTGTTTGGTTGTTTTCTTCTTTTAATTCGTAAATTTCTTTGGAATTCGACCATAATTTGGTTTCTTCATCCAAAGGCATTTCTTTCAAATCCATAATGTTTCCAATATGTCTAAACGACATCAATTCGTTATCAATTTTCTTTTCAATTACGCTATACATTCCATTACCATTTGGATCTAAAAAATGTACGGAATCGCCTTCGTTCCAATTACTCACCGCGTAAGAACCTTCACAAAAAGCGGTAGTCCATTTTCTGTAAGTAGCGTCTTCCCATAAAACTTCCCAAACTTTTGTAGCAGGAGCGTTTATTTCTGTTGTAAATTGTAGTGTTTGCATTGTTATAAATATTCTACTCCTCTGGAGTAATTATTGATTTTTTTCTGTTATAGTATCGAAATATTTTAAACACAGATTATAGAAATTATAAAAATTATAAAAATTAATAAAATTTACACAATCTGTGTTGTCTAATAATCTAAAATGTCTAAGCTAAGAACTGCAACTTAACATCGAACTTCCAACTTTTTGTCGCGCCCAATCGGGTCTTTTGGCGAACCATTTTTCAAAATTAGGTTGTTCATCATACGGATTGAGTAGTAAAGTATACAATTCGTCAATTAAAGAATAATCTTCTTTTTCGGCTAATTCAATCGCCATTTGCGCCATATAATTTCGTAAAACGTATTTTGGATTCACCGAATTTAGAAGCGTTTTTCTTTCTGAGTCGGAATGTGATTCTTCTTTTAAAATCGTCAAATACTGCGCAAACCAAAAATGCCACGTTTCTAAAATGATTCCTTTAACTTCTTCAGGTTTATAAAAAGAGAAATTGATTTTTAATACACAATCTTCAACCGAATCTTCTTTATTGATCTGATTCAAGTTTCTGAAAAATATCGTAAAATCGGTTTCTGTTTGTTCTAAATTGTAGAGTAATTGCTGAATTAAGTTGTCGGTTTCTTCATTTTTAGAAGTAATTCCGAGTTTTTTCAACATCATTTCTGAGAAGTCTTCATCGTATTTTTTTGCGAAACGATTCAGAATCGATTCTAAAGGTTCGGCTTCTTCCACTAACGGATATAAAGCATTCGCTAATTGGTATAAATTCCATAATGCAATATTCGCTTGGTTGCCAAAACGGTATCTTTTGCCTTCTGCATCTGTGGTGTTTGGTGTCCAATTTGGATTGTAATCTTCCAACCAACCATAAGGTCCGTAATCGATGGTGATGCCGTGGATGCTCATGTTGTCGGTGTTCATCACGCCATGAACAAAACCAACGCGTTGCCAATGCACAATCATTTCTCGAGTATTTTCGGCTACATTTTTGAAGAATTCGATATATTTTTCTTTTCCTTCAACTTGAATTTCAGAATAATAGTTTGAAATGGTATAATCGGCCAATAGTTTTAAATTTTCAATATCATTTTGAGAAGAGAACAATTCGAAACTTCCAAAACGAATAAAACTTGGTGCAATTCGGCACACAATTGCCCCTTTTTCCATGGCTGGATTTCCGTTGTACATGACATCACGTAATACTTCGTCACCAGTTGAAATTAAGGATAAAGAGCGAGTAGTGGGGACGCCTAAATTAAACATCGCTTCACTACATAAATGCTCTCGAATGGAAGAACGTAAAACCGCTAAACCATCTGCACGACGGGAATAAGGTGTAGCTCCAGCGCCTTTTAATTGTAACGTAAATATTTGGTTGTTGTGTTCGATTTCGCCTAAAACGATGGCTCTTCCGTCGCCTAATTGTCCGGCCCAATTTCCAAATTGATGTCCGGCATAATTCATGGCAAAAGGTTTCGAATTGGAAACAATTGCTGCACCAGAAACCAATTGTAAAAAAGTTTCAGATTGTATGAAATCATCCGAAAAGCCAATTAAGTTTTGAACTTCTTTGGAAATATGAATCCGTTTTGGATTACTCGGAATTTTTGGAGTTACAAATGAGTAAGCCGCTTTCGGAACTTGACGCGTGTAATTTTCTTCAATAGAATCTGAAGGTAAATTACTAGTGAATTTATGTAAGAAATTGATAGACATGGTTGTAAAATTGTCTATCAAAAGTACTTATAAATTTTCAACTATTTTAATGATTAATATAGTTTTAAGAGTTTTTAGACTGCTGCTTTTGGTGTCAGAAAAAATCGTTTTACTCTTAAGACTAATTCAACAGGATTGAAAGGCTTTGCAATTAAGTCATCAGCGCCTAATTTAAACGCTTCAATAACCGTTAAATCTTCTTTACCTAAAGACGAAATAATGATAACTGGCACATTAGGGAAATTTGCTTTGGCATATGAAGTAATTTCCAATCCAGATTTGTAAGGAAGCATAATATCGGTAATGATTAAATCCGGTAAAAATGAATTAATTTTTTCCAAACCAATTAAGCCATCTTCAGCAAATTCGATTACATAACCTTCTTTTTTTAATAAGAACTCGATAATGTTTTTGATGATTTTATCATCTTCAATAATTAGTATTTTGTTGTTCATTTGTGGGGTTGTTGTTTGTTTAAAATAAGTATGTCAAGTCAATGGAAATATTGTATTCATTTTGAAATTTTTCTGGAAAATATTCTTGATTGTTAAAACTAGAATTTATTCCAATTATATATTTTTTCGCAAAAAGTTTGCTGTAACCAGCGCCAAATCTGTAAGAAGTTAAAGCAACACGTTCTTGAAACTGTGTTAGTGTTTGTCTTTCATCTGGCGAAGTTCCGTAACCCAAAATCAATGAGAAATAATCGTATTTCGTATTGTAATAATGTCTGAATGTTGTAGTAAGCGATGGATATAATTTTGGCTCACTAATTAAGAATGAACTTCTAAAATTGATCCAATTGTTTTTGAAGTATTTTCCAATTGCTATAATTCCAGTACTCAATTTAATGTCTTGTTGTTGGTTGTAACGGTAACCAATTTCGGTTTCAAACCCTTTTCCTAACGTTAAATAATAAGAGTACATAAAACGGAATTCAGGAAAAACATTTTCATCTCCAAAACCAACATTCGCAAACGAATAACTCTTTTTTGAAGTTTTAAAATACGATTCAATTTCATATAAATAACCAGAATTAACACTTGAACCATCAACTCTTCTATCAATATAACTGATTCTGCTGCCAATTGAAGCTTTGTTAAATTGTTTCATGTAATTCACGCTGCTCAAATACCATGGTCCGTAATTATCACGACTAAATTCTGTTAAACTATAATTAGTTCCAATTCTGTTCGATTTCATGTTGCTTTTTACTTCTCGAAGTTGATTGGCAAGCATTACATCTTCAGGATATTTCCCAGTTAAAAAGGTTAAATATTCTAAGCTTTCTTTAGGATTTTCTTCGCTGTTTACAATTTGAAGTTTCATCAAATAAAACTCTTTTTCTTCAGGATGAATGGTAATTCCCTTTTCGATATTGGCTAAGGCAGCTTTATTATTTTTGGCATCTAATTCGGTTTGACTTAAAAATACAAATGCTTCTTTGTATTTTGGATTGGCGTCAATAACATGTTGAAAGTAATATCTCGCACTGTCAATATTTTTTTCATTTTTATGAATTCTTCCTAAAGCGATATGAAAATCTAAATAATCGGGCGCCACTTTTATGCATTGATGCGCTATTTTTTTTGCTTTAAAATAGTCTTTTGTGTCAGATTTAATGATGTTATTTGTTACTACCAATAAACTATCGGTATTGATTTTTTGAGCAAAAGCAGCGCCACAAACACATATAAAAAATAATAAAATTTTAAATTTCATAATCATTAGTTTACAGTTTTAAATCCTTTACGAGACATTTCTCCCCATTTTTTTTCTTTTTGTAATAAGAAATGTGTGTAACCTTTTAAAGAGGCATAAACATTTAAAGGATGATAGATTATTGGTTCAATAAATACCATTAAAATTAATTGAATTACTTCTTTTAAACTTGAATATTGTTTGTGAATCATTTGGTCTAAAAATATAGAACTTAGCGTAATCAAAACATAGAAACTATATACGGCGAGACTCACTGTCAGTAAAAATGGAATGTTTACACCAAAGAAATAAATATCTAAAATTAAAAAAATAAGTCCAACTACTTCTAAAACAGGTACAATTAATTCGCAAAAAACATAATACGGAAACACAATTAATCCTGTTTTTTTGTATTTCGGATTAAAGAATAATTTTCGGTGTAAAAATAATGTTTGAATTAAACCTCTTGCCCAACGAACACGCTGACGTAAAAATACTTTTTTGTCATCTGGCACTTCTGTCCAACATAAAGATTCTGGAATATATTTTATTTCGAAGTCTTTTTTCTCTTCATGCATGTATTTACGCATTCTGGTAATTAATTCTAAATCTTCACCTAAAGAATCTTTCCAATACCCACCAACAGCAATTACGGTATCTTTGTCAAAAATTCCCAAACCACCTGAAACTAAAAGCAAACCGTTTAACTTACTCCAAGCCATTCTTCCAAAAATAAAAGAACGAATGTATTCCAATTCTTGAAATCTGGCGAAAATATTATTAGGATAATGCGATTCATAAAGCATTCCTTCTTTAAAAGTACAAGAATTTGAAATTCGTAATGCCGCACCAGCAGCAATCACTTTTTTGTCACTTTCCAAAAACGGTTTCACCAACATAGCAGTGGTATCTCTTCTTAAAATACAATCTACATCGGTACAAATAAAAAGTGAATATTTGGTAGAATTGATTCCAGCATTTGAAGCATCCGCTTTACTTTTTCCGTTTTCTTTATCAACAACTAAAAGTTTGTTGTAAATAGGATTTGTAGAGCGATAATGTCCTTTTACAGGTGCAGTTTTTATTTTTTCGATGTAAAAAAAGTCGACTTTTACAAGTTCAAATTCGGAGATTAGTTTTTCAAGTGTGTCATCCGTACTTCCATCATTAATAATAATCACTTCAAACTTTGGATATTCTTGGGAAAGTAACGATTTTACATTCGAAATTATGGTTAAACCTTCATTAAAAGCAGGCGCAACAATAGAAACTCCAAGTGCATTATTCGATTTGATAATCACATCTTTATGGAGAAAAAACTTGTTTATATAATATTTTTTTATTTCATAAAAGGATGAAAAGGCTAATATTATATACACTAAAATGTAAAATATGGAATAGCATCCAAAGAAAAATTCGGAGCTTTTAATTATGCTTTCTAAAGTAATCAATTTAAATAGGGGCAGTTTGAGTGAGCAATCATTTTTTGTAATTCGGTATTCTTTTCTTCTGTGCTAAATTTAAAATTATTGAAAAATGAAACATCAGTTTTATTAATGAAGTTTACAATTTCCAGCTTCAAATCTAATTCTAAATTTTCTTCTTCTTTTAACAATCTCGACAAAAAGCTTATATTTTCCGTTGTACCGATAACATTCAATGTTTTTATAACAGAAATTTTATTTCTTAAGTTAGTTTCGACTTTAAAATGAGCCATTAAAATATCATTTGCTTCAAACATAACTAACTCTCTAATAGCTAAAAGAACCTCTTTTCTAACCGCGGAATTTTCCGATTTTAATAAGGTTGAAATTTGTTCTAATGAAAGATCATGTTTCTGTCTAAATCTAACAATTAGTTTAATCGCAATGATCACAATGGAATCGTTTTTACTGTTTAACCAATTGCTAATGTTCTTTGGAATATTTGATTTTTTTCGGTAAATAATATCTAAAATCTTCACTTCGTCTGATTTAGAAATGTTGTATTTATAATTGTCTAAAACATCAAATTTTTTATCAGATAAGGAAATTAATGCGATAATTGCATTAGAGCGTAAAGCCGTGTTTTTACTATCTAAAAATTGCTTTAAATGTCCCGTTTTTATCTTGTATCCAATATTTTGATAGTGATGAAAGGCTAGCGATTTGGAAGACCATTTTCTGTTGCGAATTAATTTATTTGAAATTTCATCAAAACCAAAATATTTGTAAATCAGCAAGATAGTATGTTCGTTAGTTTCGTTTAAATTTTCTTTAATATGAATGATTTTATTTAAAATGTACTTTCTTAAGTTGTTATTTAATTTGTGTTTCGACTTAAATTCATTAATCTTTTTTTTCATTTCCTTACCTGTGTAGTCAGAAAAGATAAGTTCCGTTAAAAATGAATTGGTCTCATTTTCAATGTTTTCTTTAATATCATCATTTTTATCACCAGAATATCTAGAATATAATAATGAGATGATAATTAAAACGACAAATAGAACAATTAATGGAATAAAAAAATACAGTAAAAAGTAAAAAATACTTTCTGAATTAACACTAAATAAAAAGGTAGTAGCTTTTATTTGAAAAGGAATCATTTTGTTTTTATTTTTTTTTAACAATGGGATTTTGACAAATATATTAAATTGAAATTTAGATAACCTATTGTGTATCTATTATTTATTAGAATTTTAACGGATTTTTTTAAACTGAATGAAAAAAGACGTAATTTTGAAAGCAAAATATCAAGTAATGAGCACAACAACACAGGCTAAAACAGAATTAGAAACTTACTTTCAACAGTTTAGAGAAAATATTATTGGTATTAACCAATCTTTTAAATCTCCTTTCGGTGAAAAAAATATTATTTATACAGATTGGACGGCAAGTGGAAGATTATATCGACCAATTGAAGAAAAACTGATGAATTCTTTTGGACCTTTTGTTGCAAATACACATACTGAAACTTCAATTACGGGAACAGCTATGACCATGGCGTATCATGAAGCGCGTCATATCATCAAACATCATGTAAATGCAAATGATAATGACGTTCTAATCACGGATGGTACGGGAATGACTGGTGTAGTGAATAAGTTACAACGTATTTTAGGTTTGAGAATTGCTGAAAACTTAAAAGAATACACAACCATTCCTAATGAAATTAAACCAATCGTTTTTATTTCGCACATGGAACACCATTCTAATCAAACGTCTTGGTTGGAAACAATTGCTGATGTTGTTGTAATTCCGGCTAATGATGAAGGTTTGTTTTGCTTAGATAAATTTACAGAATTAGTCAATCAATATAAAGATAGGAGTTTTAAAATTGCTTCTATTACTTCTTGTTCCAACGTTACCGGAATCAGAACGCCTTATCACGATGTAGCAAAAATTATGCACCAAAATAATGGCGTATGTTTTGTAGATTTCGCTTGTTCTGGTCCGTATGTAGAAATCAATATGCATCCAGAAGATAAAGATGCGTATTTAGATGCGATTTTCTTTTCTCCACATAAATTTTTAGGTGGTCCGGGTTCGTGTGGTGTGATGATTTTTAATAAAGAATTATACAAAAATAACATTCCAGATTGCCCAGGTGGTGGAACGGTGAGTTGGACAAATCCTTGGGGAGAACACCAATACATTGATAATATTGAAGATAGAGAAGATGGAGGAACGCCAGGTTTCTTACAAGTTATCAAAACAGCACTTTCTATTCAATTGAAAGAGAAAATGGGTGTTAAAAATATTTTAGATAGAGAACATGAATTGGTAGATTATATTTTTGAAAGATTATCTCCAATTGAAAATATCAATATTTTAGCGGAACAACATACCAATAGATTAGGAGTTATTTCGTTTTATATTACTGATTTACACTTTAATTTAGGTGTGAAAATATTAAATGATAAATTCGGTATTCAAGTTCGTGGTGGTTGCAGTTGTGCTGGAACGTACGGACATTATTTACTTCACGTAGATCAGGAAACGTCAAATTCTATTACTTGTAGTATTAACGAAGGCGATTTAACGAATAAACCAGGTTGGATTCGTATGTCGATTCATCCAACAACCACTTCAGAAGAAATTCAATTGGTTTGTGATGCAATTATTGATTTAGCAGAAAACTTCACAACTTGGCAAGAAGATTACGTGTATAATGCTGCTAAAAATGATTTCAATCATAAAAACGATACCAAACCAGAAGTAGAAATGGTGAAAGGTTGGTTTTTAGATTAGTGTTATTTAATAAATAAAATATCTCCATTCCAAGAAAATTCACCGCCTCTTCCAAGAGTAGCTTTATATATAATTAGTATGCAAATAATACTAAATATAATAATCATCGGAAACCAATATAGATTATTGTTTCTTTTGGTCAATTTTCTGGTTAGTAGTATGTGAAGTATTGTGAAAATGATAATGGGAGGAAAATATACAATATTGCCTAAACCATGACCGAAATTCAATAGTCCTGCAATCATTAGTAAACAAAGACTAATTAAAATGTAAAGGATTATTTTATTAAGTAATTTCATTTTTACTAAACTTATCTCCTATGTTTCCAACGTTTATGCGTCCATAAGTAAAACTCTGGAGCGTCATAAATTTGTTGCTCTACTAATTTTAGGAAATTATCCGTGATTTCATAATTTGGGATGTCTTTTGCGTTTCCATCGCAAAGTACTTCAAAACTTGCTTGATAATAGCCACGTTTTATTTTCTTAGTTTTTAAGAAAATCACATTCATATCGTATTTTTTAGCTAACATTTCGCCACCAGTATGAACTGGAACTTCAATTCCCATGAATTTTTGCCAATGATGTGTCGCACTCAATTTAGGAGATTGATCACTCACTAAACCATATATACTTAATTTTTTAGACCTAAAATTATTAGCCATTGTTGGGATAGTTTGTTTGCTGTCAATTAATTCGGCTTGAAACTTTGATCGAATTTTTCTAACCAATTTATCAAAATACGGATTTGCTAATTGTTTGTAAACGCCATAAGCTGTATGATTTACGTAAAAATTCATAGAAACTGCCCATTCATAACTAGCATAATGCGCGCACAATAAAGCAATACTTTTTTCTTTCTTTTCTAATTCGTGATAGACTTCCATGTTGGAAAATGTATAACGTTTTTCAATTTCTTTACGAGAAATAGATAGTGTTTTGGCCATTTCCAAAAACAAATCACACATGTGAGAATAGAATTTTTTCTCAATGATTTTTCTTTCTTCGTCAGATAAATGGGGTAATGCTAAAGCAATATTTCCTCGAACAACTCTTTTTCGGTATTTGATGACTCTATAAACTAAAAAATAAATAACGTCCGATAAAAAGTATAGTATAGGAAATGGAAGTATTGAAATGAACCAAATTATTGGGTAAATCAATATATATAGTAATAATTGCATGAATCTTTTTTTGCAAATATACACGTTTTGTTATTTCTTCTAAAACAATTTAAATTTTGGTTAACATAAGATTTTTATGACATGGATTTCAATATTTATATTACCTTTATATTTATTAAAATTTTTATATGTTTTCTATTACTACAATTATCATCGCCATTACTGCGCTAGTTACTTTTACAGGGTTATCCAATTTAGAATTTTTCGATAAGTTTAAGTTTAATATTTCAAGTGTTAAAGCTGGTGAACAATATCGTATGATAACTTCCGGTTTTTTACATGCAGATTGGTTTCATTTTGCTTTTAACATGTTTAGTTTTTGGAGTTTTGCTACTTTCTTAACCCAAGAATTTAGCACCACAAATTTTCTTTTAATCTACTTTGGAAGTATGGCAATTGGGAGTTTACTGACTTATTATATTCATAAAGAAGAACCACATTATTCGGCAATTGGAGCGTCAGGAGCCGTTATGGGAATTATTTATTGTGCGATTTTATTGTATCCTGAAAACTCGATTTTATTATTCGGTGCATTGCCAATTCCGGGTTATATTTTTGCTGTTTTGTATTTGGGTTATTCTATTTATGGGATGAAAGGAAGGTATGATAATATTGGGCATACCGCACATTTAGGTGGTGCAATTGGTGGTTTGGTTTTTACTTTATTAATCAGACCTAGTTTATTTGAAACGCGATTAATATTTATTGGTATTTTATTAATTCCAATTGTCGTTTTAATGTACTTAGTAAAAATGAAAAAGATATAATTGGCATGCTATTTGAATTCAAACTGAAAAAATAAATAATTATGAGAAAGTTAATTTTATTACTAACATTAGTTACAACAATGAATGTTATGAGTCAAGAACAACAGAAATTAGTGCCGCAAATTTCCATTTCTGGCGAAGGAAAAATAAAAGTGACGCCAGACATTGCCGTAATTCAATTAGGAGTTCAAAACAATGGTAAAGATGCTAAAGAAGTGAAAACACTTAATGATGTCACAATTGATAAAGTAATAAAGTATATTAAGAAGTTTAATATTCCAACTTCCGATTATCAAACCGCTCAAATGAGTTTATATAAAAACTACGATTATGAAAAAAAGAAATATTCGTATCAAGCCAATCAAACGATATCAGTTACATTAAAAGATATTTCTAAGTACGATGCGTTTATGATGGATGTTATGGAAACAGGTATAAATGTTATTAATGGAGTAGAGTTTAAATCATCTAAGATGGAAACTTACGAAACTGAAGCTAGAAAAAAAGCCATTTTAAATGCTAAGAAAAAAGCAGATGATTATGTTTCTGTTTTGCCTGGACAAAAAGTAGGGAAAGCTATTTTGATTTCTGATAATTCATTTACAAATTATCCACAACCTGTTTTTATGGCAAAAGGAATGATGGCTGAAGATTCAAATGCAGCGCCAAGACAAACCTTAGCGGTTGGTGAAATTGAAATCGTTTGTACGGTTAATGTGAGTTTTAGTTTGGAATAAAAACTCAAATTGTATAAAATAAAAAAAAGCTCTCAAGTAAACTTGGAGCTTTTTCTTTTTGTAATATTTTGTGGGGAGAGTAGGATTATTCCATTTCATTCCATCATCCTGAGCAAGATGTGATCTTGCTCAAACAAAATGAAACAAAAAAAGCACTCAAGTAAAACTTGGTGCTTTTTCTTAATTCATTTTTTTTGTGGGGAGAGTAGGATTCGAACCTACGAAGTTTTCACAGCAGATTTACAGTCTGCCCTCGTTGGCCGCTTGAGTATCTCCCCATGGCCATAACTTGAGTGCAAATATATAATTGTTTTTTATAGTTGCAAACTTATTTTAAAGGAATATTTAAATTATTTTATAACTTTCTGAAAACTAAAAACATAAAAAATCCCATTTTGCTTATTATTACAAAATGGGATTGGTTTTTATAATTTAAGTGCTTATTTTACACCTAATAATTCTTTTACTTTAGCTTTTAATTCTTCACCTCTAAGGTTTTTCGCTACAATATTTCCTTTTGCATCTAATATAAATGTTGAAGGAATTTCTTCTACTTCATAAGTTGTAGCAATCGGATCTTTCCAGCCTTTTAAATTTGAAACCTGAGTCCAAGTTAATTTATCTTTTGCAATAGCCGCTTTCCATTTTGCAGCATCTTCATCTAATGAAACACCAATAATGTTTAAACCTTTGCTATGTAATTCATTATATAATGCAACTACATTAGGGTTTTCTTGTCTGCATGGTCCACACCAAGATGCCCAAAAATCAATAATTGTAACTTTTCCTAAAGACTCTTTTAAAGAAACTACTTTTCCTTCAGGTGTTTTTGCAGAAAAATCAGCTGCTTTTGTTGTGCTAGTTACTTTTTTTTTTCAGGAGTTGAAGCTCCTGTTGAAGATTTAGATTTTTGCTCTAAAAATTTTTTCACACTTTTAGCACTTGTAGTTTCTTTTAAGTCAGAATCTAATCCGTCATAAAATTCTTTTACTTTAGCAACTTCCATTTTATTGTTGTAAAATAAATTTTCAACTAATAATAAAGACACAAAAGTATTTTGGTTTTTAGCTACAAATTCTTTTGATCTTTTATCCATTTCCGCTCTCAATTTTTCAAACTCAGCCATAATAACTTGAGCTTTTGCTTTTTCTTCATCAGTTTCTGGAGCCTTTTGCATAAATGCACCATTTGCTTCGTAAATGTCTTTAACTTTTTTCTGAATATCTAAGTTAGCATTGTTGAAAGATTGATATAGATCATTGTTTTTAGTACCACTGATAGCATTTTTTTCAAGGTTTTTAGCGTCAAAATTAATGGCTACTGTTCCTTTTTCTAAAATAAATCCAACATTTCCGTTTGGAGTATTTTCAAAAGCAACATAAGACATCTCTGGCTTTTCACTTTTACCTTCAAATTCAAATTTACCATCAGTTACTTTAACTGTGTCTTTTGGTTTTGGAGTTCCAGTTGAATCGGTAGTTACTAAAAATACATTTGTTCCGTTTGCTACACCTGTTGCTTTTCCTTCTACTTTAAACTTATTGCAAGAAATTAAAATTAATGCAGAAAATAATACTACTAATTGTTTCATTTTTATATTTTGTAATTGTTATACTGAAAAATTCAGTTTTTGTTTTTATTGGGTGCAAATGTATTAATTTTTTTGGATTAATGAAACCTAATCTAAAAGCAAAATCCTCAACTTTAGTTAGAATTGAATCTAAAGTTGAGGATTTTATGAAGTTTGAAATTTTTTATAAGACCAATGGTTTTATATCGCCAGTAGCGGTAATAATATAGTATCTATTATTTCTAATAATAGTATTTTTTGGAAGTTGGTCTTCACGAAGTTTAATTCGTATCGTTAAATCGTAAAATATTTGAATCGTTGGTTCTGTAATATCTGCATTGACCACAAAAGTGTGCGATTTTGCTAAAGCCGCATCATAAAATTGCGTGGTGTTTTTTCGAATATTGTTGACCTGACTATCTGGTGAAAAATTTGTTGCAGCTTGACTATATGCCGTATACGCTTTGTAACTTTCCATAGGATATAATGTTGTGTAACCTTCAATTAACGTTTTTTCTTTTTTAAACAAATCGGTATTCATAATAGCTGAATAATTGGTTAACATTTGTTTGTATTCTTCCGATGCTTTCAGTTGTAACACATCTCTAATATGATCTAAATTACTCGTCACATAATCGACTTTTGCTAAATCATAAATTTCTTGCTTCGCACAAACACTCATAATTTTATTTAAATCATTCGTATTTTTAAATTTAATAATCAGATTTTTTTTCAATTCAAATCCACTTGGTTTTTCATTATAGGTTTTCGGATTGAAAATTTTCTTGGTGACTTCATAATCATACATCGGTACAAATGAAATCATATCGGTAATGACTTCAATTTCGGCATTAAATGTTTTCAATTGATTCATCACAGCGTTTAATCTTTCGTCCATTAGATCGGTAACTTCTTCGGCTGTTTTTCCGACTTGTAAAACGCTAAAAACAGCTTTTTGGCAACTGGCTTTTTCATTATAAATTCCTTTTATTGTAATTACCATTTCACTATCATTACTATACGATGTTTGAATGGTTGGTACATCACGGTTGTGATATTGATTTTGATAATTGTAATTTCCACTCGCTTCTTTTTTTGCTAATTCATCTTGATTAACATTTCCTGAATGTTGTGCGAATAAAGTAGAACTTGCTACTAATAATACTGTTGCTAAAATTGTGTTTAAATTTTTCATAATATCATGTTTTTAAAGATTAACAAGACAAACTTAGCGCAACACTAAAATTTTTATTTGGCAAAACCGCTGTTTACTGATTGTAAAGTATTTTCAGTACATTTACAGCAGTTTTACAGTAGTGAAAAAACAAAGAAATACTACTTTTGAAAATCAATTTATGACAGATTTAGAAATTTTTTATCAACTTAAGAAAAGCGTTTTGGAGCAATACCAAAATAGCTATCCGTATTTTAACGGAAGTTGGAAAAGTTTCAGCTCTCAGGATATTTTAAATCTAATTGATGATGTTCAGCTAAAAACCAAACAATCCGTTAGTGAAAAATGGATTTACACCCATTTGAAGCCAGAAACGAACGAAAAATTACCACGAAAAGATATGTTAGATATTTTGAGTGTGTATGTTGGTAAATCGGGTTGGGATGAGTTTAAGTTTATTGATAACAGCAATGTCAGGCTGAGCGGAGTCGAAGCCACTTATAGAAAACCAAAGAAGAAATTTGGAATTTGGTTATTGATTTTTGGAATTTTAATTATCGGATTTACGATTTGGAAGTTCACATCAAAAGACAATCAAAAAATACAATTTCAAAATAGTTTCACAAAAGATTCTATTTCGAAAGAAGAAGTAAAAGCATATGTTTTGGAAGATTCTGTTGAAAAACCAATTGATATTCAATCACCAACTTTAAATTTAGAAAAAGGAACGAAAGTTGTTATAAAAAGTCCGTTTTACAAACAAAAAGAAATTACCATTTCAACAAATGAACCGCTTTCTAGAGTAGAATTAAATCCGAATGATTATGCCATGATGTTGAAAGCATTTATGAAAAGCGATATCAAAGATTGGCAAACGAGAAAAGAACAATTGAATAAAATATTATCAGACAATTTGGAAGTTATGGTGATGTTGGAAAATGATTTAGGTGCAGAATATTTCAATAAAACTGAATTTGCACAAAAAGTTGTAATTCCATCCGCATCGTTGAAAAAATTAAAGATTGTGGAATTAAAACAAGAAAAAGACAATAAAATATCGTTTTTACGATTAACTGAAGAGTAACATGAAGCACTTAATTTACATATTGCTATTTTTTCCAATGTTTATGATTGGACAAAGTTCTGGTAACACCAATTCTCAAAAGGAAGATGTTTCGGTTAATAAAGAATTGTCTAAAAAATCGGTGGCCACTTCAATTTCGGCAAATTTTAATTCGAAAGTCATTTTGGCTTATGCGAATCAAAGTGAACAATTAATTGCAGATTTTTATAATTACTTGACTTTGTATAATCAGTCGGAAACTGCCGATTTTCAAAAGGAATTAGATAAATCGATACAACAAATGTATGTATCAGAAAAGACATTAATTGAAGATTTTATTAACGGAACAAATAATAAAATTACACTTTTGCAATTGCTTCAATGTTGCAAAGAAAATAAGTTTGTGGTTACGGTAAATAACGTTCAAAATAATGCTGTTAATGCTAATAATTTCGATATGAAGTATCAATTGTTAGTCACAAATAAATCGGTAACCAAAACATATAATTTGACTCAAAAAGTATATTTATTTCCAATGGTAAAAACCTTCGGAACTACTCAAAAAACAATTTGGGAATTAAAATTAGGAGAGTTTTAATGGCATACAATCGTACTAATTTTCATAAACATACCTTTTGCTTGTTTCAACAAGTGGAAAATGCTGTTTTATCAGATTTAAAACTCAGTTACAAAAGTAATTCGGGAAGTGAATATTATTTTACAGAAATTGGTGTTTTTCGAAAATCCAATCATTGGGGAAGAGCTGCGAATTGTCGTTGGCGATTAATTACCAATTCCGAATATAAAAATCAAACGGAAATAATTGGATTTGCAAATTGGACCGATTTTTATTCGAATAACGACACCGAAAAATTGTTTTATATCGAAATTAATGAAGCCAAAAACGAAGTCCATTTCAATCATAAAAACAATCCAAATTACAACAATCAAGTTTTAAGAAACGCTTCAGAAACGGCAAAAAGAATTAAAGAAATTAAAGAAGTTTTACAAAGTAATTCTTGGGCAAAATACTTAGTTTTCGATGATTTTGAAGAAATTAGACGTAAAATGCTGTTAGAATTGAGCAATACCAACGAAAGTTTTGTAAATTTGCGTAAAATATTAAAAGATGGGAAGAAATAACGCTGTAAATAAAGACAAACATAAAAAGCAATTGGATAATCACATGAAGAAAATCCAAAAGACAAAACAGACTTCTGCTGCTAAAAAAGCTTCTATTTTGGAGCAATATAAGCAATCGCTTAAAAATCAGTAATTCCTGTATTTTTTTACGGTTGCCAATAATTTTTTGCTATATTTGAGTAAATCAGTTTTTATATGACGACAACTTTAAATTTTAGGCAAAGAATTTTTCAACATTTAGATGGATTAGTAACAGCGCCAGTTGTTTACGCACTTTATCAAAAAGGAATATTACAATATCTGCTCGAAAATAAAGAAGTTTCATTATCCACATTATCTTCAGAATTTAAAGCTAACGAAGGATATCTAAATATCGCTTTGCGTGTTTTAGCGTCTCAAGGAATGTTAGAATATAAATTAGATAACACCAATAATTCGGTGGTGGTTACAACCAATTCAAAATCGGCACTTTCGTTTTCATTAGCGCCAGTTTATGAGGAAGTTATAGATGTTCTGAAAGAAAAAGACTGGTTTACATCTGTACAAATTCAAAATGAATCGTACCAGGATTTAAACATGTTGTTTGAATGGTATAAAAACAATTGTCATATTCAATTGTCTGAAAATCATGAAGAAAGAGAAATTCAAGAACAATTTTTAGCACATATCGAAGGATATTTGGTTGGGCCAATAATTGTCAGTTTAGGAATGACAGGAATGTTTCATAAATATTTTATGGAAACTTCTTTTAGTCCAGAAGAATTTCATAAACATCCCGAAGTTTTCAAAATCATATTAGATTTCTTTACTCATTTAGGCTGGTTTACTAATAAAAAAGACAATTATCAATTTACAGAATTAGGTTTGTCTTTTGCAAAACGTGCTTCTGCTTATGGTGTAACGGTTTCTTATTTACCAATGTTTAAAAATGTTGACGAGTTATTGTTCGGAAATCCGAAAATACTAAGAGAAACTGGAGTAAATGAAGATGAGCTTCATGTAAATAGAGAAATGAATGTTTGGGGAAGTGGTGGCGCGCACACAACTTATTTTAAAGTTATTGATGAAATTATAATCGAACTTTTTAATAAACCTATAAACGAACAACCTAAAGGGATTTTAGACATGGGTTGTGGAAATGGAGCTTTTTTACAACATATTTTTGAGGTAATTGAGCGTCAGACCATTCGTGGGAAAATGTTAGATGAATATCCTTTATTTTTGGTCGGAGCCGATTATAATCAGGCGGCATTGAAAGTAACGAGAGCGAATTTAATTAAAGCAGATATCTGGGCAAAAGTAATTTGGGGTGATATCGGAAACCCAGATTTACTAGCTTCAGATTTACAAGAAAATTATAATATCGATTTGAAAGATTTATTAAATGTGAGAACGTTTTTAGATCATAATCGCATTTGGGAAACACCTAAAACGGTTTCAAAAGATAGAGTTAGCACATCAAGTGGCGCTTTTGCACACCGTGGCGTTTGGATTAAAAACAACGAAGTAGAAGATAATTTGTTTGAACATTTGCAAAAATGGTCTGCTTATGTACATAAATTTGGCTTATTAATTATAGAATTACATACGATTCCGTCAGAAATAACCGCAAATAATTTAGGACATACTGCTGCTACAGCTTATGATGCGACACATGGTTTTTCAGATCAATATATTGTAGAAATTGACGTTTTACATAAGGTGGCTGCTGAAGTAGGTTTATTTCCAGATCCATTATATTTTAAAAAATTCCCCAACACCAATTATGCCACAGTTAGTATTAATTTATTAAGAGGCTAATTTTAAAAAAAGATATGTTTACACAACAAATAGTAAATTTAAAACCAAAAGTTCAAACCATTATTGATTTGATAGCCAAAAAAGATTGGATAAATTCCCGTGTTTATTTGCTTGAAGTGAGTAATGAAGTAGAAGATTTAATTGATTCCGTTTCGCTAGACGAACATTTAATTGAGTTAGCTAAATATCAGGTTTTACTAAAACACCTATTATTTAAAATACCAAATGATAAAAACTAAACCTTGTCCGTGTGGCAGTGAATTAAATTTGGAACATTGCTGTTCTCCATATATTTTTGATGGAGTAGTAGTGCCAACTGCAGAAAAGTTAATGCGCTCTCGGTTTACAGCTTATTGTTTGGAAAATGCAGAATATTTGTACAATACCACACATATTTCTCAGAAAAAATATACCAATAAATCAGATATTTTAACTTGGGCGAAATCAAACACTTGGCAAAAATTAGAAATTCTAAATTTCTCAGATAATACGGTTGAATTTAAAGCTTATTACTTAGACGAAGACCAAAAACCACAAATTCATCACGAAAAATCAACGTTTATTAATTTTCAAGACGTTTGGTATTATGTAGATGGAAAGTTTTTTTAAATAAAAAATCCGTCCCGATTGTATCCGGACGGATTTTCCTTTTCCTTTTATTTTCTTTTGAATGTTGTCCTAATAATATCTTTCGGAAATACGACCATACTTTCAAATCCATTTTTATAAACTGTTGCTACTCCGAAATAAAAATTATCAATTACAAAATTTTTAAATTCATAGTTGTCAATATTTCCAACAAATCTCGAGTTATTCCATTGAAAATCGGTAGTTAATCGCCAATATATTTTATATCCTAAAATTTGATCATCATTTTCGATTTTATTCCATTTTAGTTTTACACTGGCTTCAACAGCTCCACCAATAAGTACGTTTTTGGGTTCTGGTGGTGCGCTGGCTAAAGTAGCTAAAGCAACAGAGTTAACGCCAGTTAATTTTTTTACATATTCAAAATTTACACCTTCTAAAACATCTCCATATTTAATTCCATTTTCTGTTCTTAAGTTTTGATGTTGTCTGTTGTAATTTTCGTGAGCTTCCATAATTCGAACACCAGCATAGCCTAAATCATTAAAAGGTCTGTGATGTCCGCCACGTCCAAATCTATCTAATCGATAAATCAACATCGGATTCATTTCTGGCATATAAGTCAGCGTTTGTTTGTGGATGTATCTCGCCAATTGTCTTGATATTCCATCTACTTCGCCACCATAAAACCTACGATTATTAATTTCCTTTTCTGTGTCAGTTGGAGCTGTAGGTTCAGAGAAAATTCTGAAAGTTCTGTTGTCAATTATACCATCTAAACCTTCAATATTTCCAATCATATCATTGTTCAAAACACCAATAATTTCCCAATTATTTTTCTTTGCATATTCTGCAAATCCTTTTCCACCAAATAAGCCTTGTTCTTCACCAGAAAGCCCTAAATAGATGATGCTGTTTTCAAATTTATATTGCGATAAAACTCTAGCAGCTTCAATTGTTCCAGCCATTCCGGAAGCATTGTCGTTTGCGCCAGGAGCATCTGTAGTGAAATCCATAGTATCAGAATTTCTGCTATCAATATCACCCGTCATTATGATGTATCTATTTGGATATTTTGTACCTTTTTGTACAGCTGCTACATTTACAATCCAAGTATCTTTTGGAACACGCTCTCCATCATTTGTGGTTACAAAATCTTTCTGATAAAACACCTCTAAGCAATTCTTACAATCTTTAGAAATTAAATCAAATTCCGATTTTATCCATCGTCTTGCGGCACCAATTCCTCTAGTATTTGAAACAGTATCACTAAATGTGTTTCTGGTTCCAAAATTGGCTAATTTTATGATGTCTTTTTTTATTCTTTCTTCTGAGATTTTTTCTACAATATCATAAATTTTTGAGTCTGTGTTTTGAGCAAAACTTAATGTAGAAATGAATAAGATAAAGTATAGTTTTTTTTTCATAAAATTTTGGTTTTAAAGGATTGTAATTAACCAAATTTATGAAAAAATCCGTTCACTATTTAGTAAACGGATTTAAACAAATTATAAAAAAATAATAAATTTTGTTTTATTTCTTCAAATGCACATCAAAATAATCTGCAATTTTTGCATACATGTGAATTCTATCTCTTCCGCCAACATTGTGTTCGTGGTTTGGATATAAGAAATAATCGACTTGTTTACCTGCTTTTATAGAAGCTTCAATAAAATTCATACTGTGTTGTTGTACTACAACTGGATCTTGCGCTCCGTGAATGATTAACAAACGTCCTTTTAAGTTTTTTACTTTATCTAATAACGACGCTTTTGCATAACCTTCTGGATTGTCTTGAGGTGTATCCATATAACGTTCTCCGTACATGATTTCATAATATTTCCAATCGATTACTGGACCGCCAGCAACACCAACTTTAAAAGTATCTGGTTGAGATGTGATTAATGAAGTCGTCATAAATCCACCAAAACTCCATCCGAAAACTCCAATTTTATTAGCATCTACGAAAGATTTCGATTTTAAGAATTCCACACCTTTCATTTGATCGGCCATTTCGTTCACTCCTAAATTTCTATGGGTTACGTCACAGAATTTTTTTCCACGAGCATCACTTCCTCTGTTGTCTAAAGTAAATACCACATAACCTTGTTGTGCCATATACATATCGAAATATCCAGCGCTACTTAACCATTTGTTAGTTACCAATTGCGCATGTGAACCACCATAAACATAAACCATTACTGGGTATTTTTTAGTCGCATCAAAATTTGCAGGATAAATTAATCTTCCATTTAATGGTGTTTTTCCATCAGGTGAAGTTAAAGTTACCAATTCAATTTTTGGCATATCGATTTTTCCTGTGAAAGGATTTTCTGCTTTTACTAAAGTTGTATTTGCCATTTTCGTTTTGATGTTTAAAATCGAAATTTCATTTGGCGTTGTGGCATTACTATATTGGTCTAAAACCATCATTCCGTCAGAAGAGACGGAAGCGTTATGTGTTCCAGAAACAGTTGTCAATTGGAATGTATTTCCAGATTTTAAATCAACTTGATATAATTGTCTGTCTAAACCGTTATTTGCGGTTCCGATATAATTTATTTTAGAATTCGAAGCATCGAAACCTAATAAATTAGTCACAACTACATCTTTAAAACCTAAGTTTTTAATTAATTTTCCATCCGTATTGTACAAATACATTTGGTTGAAACCGTTAAAATCAGTTTGATAAATGAATTGATTTGGATTGTTTGGTACGAAAGTTAAAGCGTGTTGCGGTTCTACCCAAGTTGTTGCTTTTTCTTCGAATAAAGTTTTTACAAAAGCTCCAGTTGAAGCGTCGTATTTATTGAATTTTAAATGATTTTGATCACGATTTAAGATTCCGATAAAAATATATTTTCCAGTTGGTTCCCAAGAAACCATTGTTAAATATTGTTCTTTTGGTTCACCTGTTTGAATAGTTACTTTTTTACCAGTTGCTACGTCAAAAATAACTAAAGTAACATTTTCACTTGTCATTCCAGCCATTGGATATTTGATATCTTTATTAGCAGCTTCACGCTCATTCCAGTTGATAATTGGATAATTTCCAACCATAGTTTCATCTTTTCTGTAATACGCTAATTGTGTTCCTGATGCATTCCACCACATTCCTCTGTCGATACCAAATTCTTGACGGTGTACATAATCTGAACCATTTACAATTGCAGCATTTTCATCGTTTGTAACTTCAATAGTTTTATTGTTCGATGTAATTCTGATGTTATTATCTTTTAACCAAGCTACATTGTTGTTTGAAGCAAATCTAGCTTGAGCACCTTCATTTGAATACCCAACTTCAGACGTAATTTGTTTTGTAATTACATTATAAACGACTTTATAATTGTTTGTTTTTGAAGCGATTTCCGTTTCAAAAGTATTTATAGTTTTCCAAGTAATTGAAGTTGGAAATGTACGTAATGCGAATTCTTCTGTTGGGAATTTTGCTTTTAAAGCAGCCTCAAATTCTGCTTTTGTAGCTAAAGTGTTTTCTTTCCAGCCATTTGCTGCACTTTTCTCTAGTAAATTAGATAAATCAGTACTTATATACGTAATCGATTTAGAATCTTTTCTCCATTGTTGTGCTACTAATGAAGTTGGTGCATATTTTCTTGGACCTGTTACGGTTTCTTCAATGGTGAATTTTTGTGCGAAAGCCATACTTCCAACCAAAAGGAAACCTAGAATATATTTTTTCATCATAAATTATTTAATGGTAATTAGTTGGCAAATCTAAGAAATTGTTACAAAAAAATCCGACTCATTTCTAAATCGGATTTTGATGTTATTCTTTTATGAATTTTTTGGTGAGTTTTCCTTCTTCGGAAATAAATTCTATATGATAATAACCAGTATTTAAATCGGATAAATCAATTGAGTTCTGGTTTCCAATAAATTGTTTTACCAATTGTCCTAATGTGTTGTAAATATTAATTTTTTCAATAGAAATGGTCTTTTCAAAAGAGTAATTTAATTCGTTTTTTACTGGATTTGGAAATAGAGTGATTTCGTTATTGTTAAAACTTTCTGAACTTAATGTGCAATTTGAACTCGTGCTAAATTGTACATTCTGTTGAGGAGGTCCTGAAAAATAACCTATATTTTCATTATCGTCTAAACAAACCAGTTGTAATGCTGGGCAACCTAAAAACATAACACAAGTATAATCACTTCCAGTAAATGGAAAAACTATACACATATTTAAAACATTGTTTCTTAAATTGATTAATTGTAAATTGGGATTATTTCCAAAATTACCTTGTACAAACCCAGTTGTGCTCAAATCTAAACTTTGTGTAAGGTTTGAAGAACAACTAAAATTAGTAAGATTTGGTAAGTTATTCAAAACTAAATTAGTAATCTGATTATTATCACAAAATAAAGTTGTGATAATATTATTGTTTTCAAAATTTAATGTAGTTAAAGTATTACTGCTACAATCTAATTTTTGAAGATTATTAAAATTTTCAATTCCACTTAAATTACTAATATTTTGACCAAAAACCAAAAGTCTTGTTACTGCAAGTGCTTCCGATAATTGAATTTCATTATCATTATTAGTATCTGCATCTGATTCTGCTGTTCCGTTGTTATCAATATCAACACAATTGGTGTTTACTAATGCGTTTTTGAAATTCGTATCTGGAAAAGATATGATTTGTGCATTTGCAAACGACGACAATAACATTAAAAGAAAGATAAGTTTTTTCATTGTAAGTAAATTTTTACCAAACTTACAAAAAAAATCCGTCCAGATTTAATCGGGACGGATTTTGAAATTTTTATTATTTAATATTATGCGTTCTCTAATTGTAGAATACCTAGTTCTTTCATGCAAGCATTCATACTTTGGTAAGTTCTTTCGATATCGTTATCTAAACCAATTGAAAAACGAATTAAACCGTCAGTTAAGCCCATTTCTGCTTGTTCTTCTAATGGAATTTCTGAAGAAGTTGAAGTTCCAGGCGCACTAAATAACGTTTTGTAGAATCCTAAACTTACGGCTAAATATCCTAAATTTCTTTCTTGCATTAATTCCATTAAAGCATTGGCTTTGTCTAAACTTCCAACGTCAATAGTCATCATTCCTCCAAAACCATATTCTGGATTAATCATGTTTTTGTACACTTCATGACTTGGGTGACTCACTAAACCTGGATAGACCGTTTTGATTCCGTCAGCTTCAAATTTATTAGCCAAATACATTGCATTGTGACTGTGTTGTTTCATTCTGATGTGTAAAGTTCTCATGTTTTTCATCACTGATGCCGAACGTAAACTGTCCATTGTTGGACCTAAAAGCATGCTAGCACCAGAATTTACATTTTTTAAACTATCTATAAATTCTTGGCTAGCACAGGTTACACCACCAACCGTATCACTACTACCATTGATGTATTTTGTAAGGGAATGAATTACTATGTCAGCTCCTAATTTTGCTGGAGAAACAGATAAAGGTGAAAAAGTATTATCTACTACTAATTTAATGTTGTGTTTTTTAGCAATTTTAGATAAAGAAGCAATATCTGCCACTTCTAATAAAGGATTACTAACGGTTTCACAATATAAAACTTTAGTTTTTGGAGTAATAGCTGCTTCTACAAGCTCAAGTTTTGTGATATCAACAAAAGTTGTTGCTATGCCCATTCTTGGTGCAAAATTCTTTAAAAACGCATATGTTCCACCATAAATAGTTCTACTAGAAACTACGTGATCACCTTGACCACAAAGTTGTAAAATAGTTGGCGTAATTGCTCCCATTCCAGAAGCGGAAACATTTGCAGTTTCAGTTCCTTCCATTGCTGCCAAAGCTTTATCTAAGTATAAATTACTTGGAGAAGAATGACGAGAATATAAATAACAACCTTCTGCGTTACCTTCAAAAGTGTCAAACATAGTTTTCGCTGAAAGAAACGTGTAAGTTGAAGAATCTGATATGGAAGGATTTACACCTCCAAATTCACCAAAATATTGTAAATCTTGGATTTTGTCTGCGGGATTAAAGTTGTTCATGATATTTGTGTGTTAGTGTTGTTTTAATTTTTTATTCATCAAAATTGAATATAAAAAATTAATATTTCAATAGATATGTTATTTTTTAGATTAAAAAACTAATAAAATTGTTTTTTTAAGATTTTAAATCTAAGGTTTGAAATAAAATTTAAAAAAAAATGATATATTTGCGTCACAAACACACACTCAACAACACAACTAAAATGGATGCAACAGACAAAAAACTACTAGAATTAATGCAAATTGATTCTAAAAAAACTACAAAAGAGCTTTCTGGTAAGCTAAATCTCTCCGTAACTGCGGTTTATGAAAGGATAAAAAAACTAGAACGTGAAGGAATTATAAGCAAATATGCTACAATTCTTGACAAAACTAAAATCGATAAAGGATTTGTTGTGTTTTGTCACATTAAATTAATCAAACATTCCAAAGATTTAATTTCTGAATTCGAAAAAGAAGTCGTGACGCTAAATGAAGTTTTAGAATGTTTTCACGTAAGTGGAGATTACGATTATATTCTAAAAATCTGTGTAAAAGACATGGAAGAATACAGAGAATTTATGGTTACGAAGTTAA